>CAJULJ010000033.1 GCA_910587395.1 uncultured Oscillospiraceae bacterium
TCATGGTGGTCATGATTTCCAGCAGATTCTTAGATGCCTTGGAGTCCAGCGCCCCCGTGGGTTCATCGGCCAGGAGCAGGGATTGCCCAGCCACCATCGCTCTGGCGCAGGCGGTTCGCTGCTTCTGTCCGCCGGAAATCTGATACGGAAATTTCATCAGGATGTCGGTGATACCCAGTTTCTGGGCAATATCCCGGACACGGCTCTGGACCGTTCCGGGGTCCTGGTGATTCAGGGAGAGGGCCAAACCGATGTTTTCCTCGATAGTCAGGGTATCCAGCAGATTGAAGTCTTGAAACACAAAGCCCAGCCGCTCCCGGCGGAACCTGGCCAGTTCACTTTCCGACAAGTCGGCCACGCTCACCCCGTCCAAGAGAATTTTCCCGGCGCTGATGGCATCAATGGTGGAAATGCAGTTGAGCAGGGTAGTCTTGCCTGAACCGGATGCCCCCATGATGGCCAGGAACTCCCCAGCCTCCACGTCAAAGCTCACCCGGTCCAGCGCCTTAGTGACGTTGTTTTTGCTCCCATAATATTTTTCGATATTTTGTACTTGTAACATGGCAGTTTGCCTCCTTTGCTTGTGGCTCTATGGTACACCAAAAGCGAAGGCTGTTGTATCGAAGTCATATTGATTTGTCTTACAGTTTTGTAAGGTTTTGCTTTGCGGGAAAGGTGAGGGTAACAGTGGTTCGCTTTCCTTCCTCAGAGACAATCTCCAGTCCAAGCTCCAGGAAACCAGACAGTTTTCTGCACAGATACAGGCCCATACCAGTGGAACCGCCCCGGCTGCGTCCGTTGCTGCCGGTAAAACCTCTGTCAAACACACGGGACAGTTCATGGGCGGGGATGCCAATGCCATTGTCTGAGACGATAAGCTGTACCTGTTTTCCGAGAGGATGGGCTGAGATTTTGATGACCGGGGCTTCTCCCCGGTAATGGGCAGCGTTTTGGAGCAGCTGGCCCAGAATAAAGACCGCCCATTTTTCATCGGTATAGACGGCGCAGTTCATATTTTCCATCTCTACCCGAATACCGTTTTGGATCAATAGGGAACGGTGGTTCTCAATCGCCTGAGCTGCGATTTTTTCAAGCTCTATCTGCCGGAATAGGCAGTCTTGCTCCGGGTTCTCCGCACGGGCGTAGAACAATGCCCGCTCTACATGAGCTTCGATTTGACTGAGTTCCGCTGTGAGCTTCCGGCGGGTGTCCCCGTCCAACTCCCGACAAATGAGGCGGGCGGCGGTGAGAGGGGCTTTGATCTCATGCACCCAGCGTTCCACATATTCCCGGTACTCCCTTTGGGATGCCTGGGCGTCAGATACGGCGCCAGTCATATCGCGGCCAGCCAGGCGGGTCAGGTCAAAGAGCCGCCGTTCAAAAAGCCCTTTTGGCTGCGGAACGCACTCCGTAAACAGGTATTTACGGTCCAGACCATCCAGAATAGATTTCAATTCCAAGAGGCGGGAGCGCTGCTGAAAGAAATCAAACATATTCACCGTCAGAAAAACCAGCAGAAGCACAATCAGCAAAATCACCAGAACTCCTGGCTGTGTTCCCGTAGCGAAAAGGAACAGCGTTGCCAGTCCGGCGCAAATCACTTGGAGTGCGATACGCCTCAGCCGGTCCGACAAAAATTCCCGCAGGGTCATAGTTGATACCCCATTCCGCGCCGGGTCTTGATGGCGTCCGGCAGACCGATCTCCGCCAGCTTTCCCCGCAGCCGGGTCATATTCACGCTGAGGGTGTTGTCATCAATGTAAATCTGGTTGTCCCACAGGGCGTCAATCAGATCGGCCCGAGAAACAATCTGCCCGGTATGAACCATCAGGCAAGCCAAAATCTGCAGTTCATTCCGGCTGAGTTCTACGGCTTTTCCGCTGGACGACACAACCCCTTTTGTCAGGCTTAATCGCAGTTCACCGGCCTCCAGTAAATCAGCCTGTTCCGGTTCGCCGCTCCGGCGCAGAACCGCTTTAATTCGAGCCAGCAGGACGGGGACGCTGTAGGGCTTGGTGATGTAGTCGTCCCCACCCAGGCTCAGTGCCCGGACCTCGTCCACACCGGCGTCCCGGCTGGTGACAAAAATTATCGGCGCAGGAACAATCTTCCGCAATGCGGCGCACAGAGAGAAACCATCTTTACCCGGAAGTCCAATATCCAAAAGGATAAGGTTTGGGTGTTCCTGCGCTGCTTGCGCGGGTATATCTGTAAACCTCTTAATTACCAGAGCTGTATATCCCTCGTTTTCCAGGAGCAGCGCTAACTCTTCCCGAATGGCTGGGTCATCCTCAATTATCATAATTTTTTGCATATGGCTGTTACCGCCTCGTCGTTTTTCCTATATTAACACAAGTGGAGCGTATTTGTCCAGAAGTGATGGCCTTGGGGGGATAAAATCAAATAATCTCACATTCCTCCTTGACAACAGCTTTAGAAATACTCGTTTGATGAACAGCTTTTAATCTACGCCCAGCGCCCGGACGCCACCGCCTGCGCCAGCATGGAACTGTGGAATGAGGATATGCGCCGCTGGGTCAAGGCCGGCTCCAAGGGCATTGCGCTCATCAATAAGGACGGCATCCGCCCGCGCCTGACCTATGTTTTCGATGTGGCGGACACCCGCCCGGTGCGGGGCGCAAGGGATTTATACCTTTGCCCCCGAAAATGCCGTTCTATTGCGTAACAATCCAATCTCTGCACCAATGAGAAACCGGGGCGCGGTGGCTATATGATAGCTGCCGCGTCCCGGTTTCTTATTGTGCCATTTAATTATCAATAGCAGAAGTATGTAATTCGTGATAGTTGTAAGCACCTACGGGATATTCCCATACAGACCCGGACACACTAAATTTTTTGCCACATTCCGGGCAATCAAATTCATCACATTCTATGGAATGTTCTGTTTCGGCTCCCATTCCACGATCTTCATCTACTACATCAGAACTTACGACATAATCAGCCCAATTCTGAACAATTTCAGCACCGCAATGAGGACAGGAAACTGCATGTGTAAACAATCTTATCAACTCCTTTTCATTTTTATAGGAATAGGCAACAAGATTGACAATGCTGTAAAAAGTCTATCCGGCGGCGAGCGTCAACGGTTATTCATTGTCCTTGCTTTAATTCCAAACCCGGAGCTTGTATTTCTTGACGAGCTGACTACCGGGCTTGACGCAAAAGCCCGACGTGATGTTTGGAAAATTCTATCAGAGTTAAAAAGCAAGGGCTTGACTATCTTTTTAACTTCACACTTTATGGACGAGGTAGAAGCCTTATGTGACGAGATATGTATTTTGAAAAAAGGAAAGGCTGTATTTTACGGAACTACAGAACAGGCAAAAGAAGCCAGCGGCTGCGAAAAATTTGAGGACGCTTATCTTGCACTTTCCGGGGAGGAGGTTACAAAAGAATGAAATCATTTACTACGCTTTTGAAAAATGAGCTAAAGCTCAATATTAGGAACATGAACATGGTGATTTTTGCCGTAATTATGCCGTTGGTTGTCTTGGTTATTCTTGGCTTCATTTATGGGACAAAGCCCGCCGCAGAGGGGACAGTATATACATTTATGGAGCAATCCTTTGGAGCATTATGCTGTATTTCTGTTTGTGCAGGAGGGCTAATGGGCTTACCGCTTGTAGTATCAGAATACCGGGAACGAAAGATTTTGAAGCGTTTTCAAGTTACTCCTGTTAGCCCGACAAAATTGCTTGTCGTAGAATTTATGATTTATGTTATCTATTGCATAATATCAATGCTTACGCTGTTTCCTGTTGCTATGTTGTTCTGGAAAATAAAGATACATGGCTCATTCCTCTTGTTCATAGGAAGTTGGTTATTGACTATGGTATCTACATTAAGCATTGGTCTGCTGGTGGGTGGAATTGCTAAGAATATGAAAACCGCCAGTGTGATCGCTTGTATCTTATATTTTCCTATGCTGATCTTTTCGGGTACGACGCTTCCCTTTGAAGTTATGCCTGTTGCCATGCAAAAGGTTATCAGTGTCTTTCCTATGACACAGGGTATTCAGTTAATGAAAGCTACATTTCTTGGATTGCCGATTGAAAATGCTTTGCTCCCTGTTATGACTATGGGGGCTGTCACACTGATCTGCTTTGTAATTTCTATAAAATGTTTCAAATGGGAATAAAGCATAACAAATCCATTGTCCGCAATACCCATGAACCTCTGATAGACGAAGAAACCTTCCTTGCGGTTCAGACGATGGCGGCGGAGGCCAACAGCGCCTACAAGGAGCGGTTAGGCCGGTATAATAACCTGGGAACGACCCCCAATATCCTCCGAGGACTGATTTTCTGTGCGGACTGCAAGCGGCCTCTGGTGCGGTACAAATCCGTTACCAACAACAGCAGAATGGAACATAAGAGACCTGGATGTGAAGCTGAAACGCACCTACGAGGACAATATGAGCGGCAAGCTGCCCGACCACATCTTTACCATGTTTATCGCAGATTACGATACGGAACGGGCAACGCTGAAAGCGAACATTGCAGAGATGGAAAAGGCACTGGAAAAGGTTCGGGATACCAAAGCCGATATTGACCGCTTCGCAGCCCTTATCCGAAAATACACCAGCTTTGAAAAACTCGACCGCTTCATGCTTCACGAACTGATTGACCGGATTACGATTTACGAAACGCCAGGTATGGGACGCTGCCGCAAGGGTAAGGAAAAGCGTATTACCATCTACTACAAATTTGTCGGGGCTATCCAATAAAGCAAAAACGGCATCCCCTACGGATGCCGAAAAAAATAACTTGGCTTTACGTCTATTTGACTTCTCATCATCGCGGCTTAACCTTTCGTACAGCAGCGCAATCTTGGTTTTTGCCATAGCACAGACCTCCTTGAATGAAAATATGCTCTAAGCTGTCCTCGCCTATCACCGAAAAATCAGTGAATTAACAAGTCGCTTAGAGCATATATCACCTGCCACCCAGAAAAGGACCCAGGTGGAGCGGTTCGTGGCAAAACAAGCCCGCCGCCGAATGGCTGAGGCACCCGCGCATATCGCGGTCATTGCGCCAATACCTGACAGGGAGGGATTAGCATGGGGGGTTCCCGGAACGGCTCAAGGAGCCAGAAAGCGCCAGCATGTCAGCCAACGCACCTTGTCTCAGCTGTGTGGGCTGGGCAAGAACGCGATAGCGAGATACGAGAGCGGCGAGCGGGTCCCGACCTTGCCTGTGCTGCTGGCAATAGCGGATTACTTTGGTGTTACCATGGATGATCTGGCCGGAAGGCCCCAAACCCCAGGCGCTTGTGATTTTGGAGGACTGCCATGACGGGATAGGGCTAATGGGCCCCATCCCGCTTAGGATACACAGAACCGGTGCGAGGTGGTAAAACGCTCCACCACCTCGGGTAGTGCCGCCTTGAGGTCCTTCCCGTCAAGCCTGGAGCTGGTGGCGGTTTTCCATGTCACCTTGTATTCACCGGCTCGAAGCTCCTCACGGTCGCCCATATGGGCTTTGATGGCACCGGCCTCTGTTAGAACTTTTGCTGGTGCTGTTCCCTCCGGACATGATTATAATAGCACAACTACGACTAGATATCAAGCGGCATAGTTGACAAATATAGTCGTAGATATTTGTGCATTGTGCGTATAGTCGTAGATATAAAAGTGTGGTATAATATAACTATACTGAGAGAATAGGATGGGTTTTCCGGAGATCCCAGCCAAAGGAGGGAACACTGTGCCAGAAAAAACAGAGGCCCAAAAAAAGGCGCAAAAGAAATACATGGAGAAATTCGTGGAAATCAAGGTGCGCGTAACCCCTGAGAAGCGGACCACTATACAGGAACACGCCCAGATGATGGGAGAGAGTGCCACCACGTTTATCAACCGCGCTATCGACAACCAGATATCACAGGACCGCTGTCAGGGGGGCATCAGAGGGTGAAGGGGACCCGCTTGCGGTCGAATAGGTATATCTGCCCTCTGAGCGGGAGAAGCTCCAGGAAACAGCTCAGAACAGCGTCACAGCAAAGGAGGACTGATTATGGCGTTACCAGCAGAAAAGGACCGGTACACGTTCGCCGATTGCCTCACATGGGGTGAGGATGAACGGATTGAGATCATTAACGGCGAGGCTGTTATGATGGCCCCGTCCCCTGCCACCGATCACCAGCTGATTAGTGGGGAGCTATTCGGCCAGATCCACAGCTACTTGAAGGGGAAGAAGTGCAAAGTCATTTCCGCGCCCTTCGATGTGCGCCTGTTTGAGCAGGATGGTGACGGTCCGGAAGATGTGGATACGGTGGTTGTGCCGGATATTACGGTGGTGTGCGACCCTGACAAGTTGGACAAACACGGCTGCAAAGGAGCCCCGGACATGGTGGTGGAAATCCTGTCCCCTTCCACTCAGCGGCATGACCGGCTGACGAAGTTCAATCTCTACCAGAGGGCCGGTGTGCGGGAATACTGGATTGTGGACCCCGCAAACCGGGCTGTGCAGTCCTTTGTCCTGGAAGATGGACGATATTCTGTAAAGGAGTTCGGCACAGCTGGGGACAAGCTGCGGGTGAACGTTCTGGAGGATTGCGTGATTGACCTGTCAGAGGTTTTCCCAGAGTGACGGCAAGAGGGCCGGGGAGCAGTTCCCCAGCCCTCTTTTTCTCCTTATGTTTTCCCTTTAGGCGATTGACAGCGATTTACAATATTTTCAGTCGGCCCCTTGAAAACACTGCCAGCACAAACCTAATTTGCGGCATTTTATAGCATCTTTTCAGCCCAACACAACCAGCGGTTGCACCCCTGTTTTCTTGCCTGAATGGGCCGAAAGGCGCGCTCCGCGCTCAGCCTTTTGCGGCGGTCCGCCGCTGTCCGGCCCAGTCCGCCGCCCACAGCAGGGCCAGGACTGCCGCCGCTCCCGCCGCCAGCGCCAAGCCGTCCGTCCAGCAACCGTCACAGGCCCGGAGATAGAGGGTCACGGGCATCCAGCGCACCACGGGGGCAAGGGCGGGAAAGAGCAGGGACAGATTCAGCAGCACCGGGGACAGCAGCAGTCCCGCCGCCGGAACAAAGGGCATCAGGACGGGAAGGGCTGTCCACAGCGCCCTGCACCGGGCCAGCGCCAGAGCCAGCGCCGCCAAAAACAGCAGATAGGGGAGCAGGGGCGGCAGGCAGCGCGCCGGGTCGTCCAGCGCCAGCAGGGCCATCCCTCCGGCAGGCAGGGCGGGGAGCAGCAGCCCCACCAGCCGGGGCAGGAGCAGCGCCGCCGCCCCCCGCAGCGGCAGCAGCCGCCGGGCAAAGGGCGAGTCCAGCCAGCGGCCCAGATCCATGGCGGCAAACAGGGCGTAGACCAGCAGTACAATGGCCAGCAGGCCGGACAGCAGGCCGTCCGTCCCGCCCTGTGCCAGGGTAAGGGCGTCCAGGGACCGCCCGTCCGCCGTCTCCATGGTGACCAGCACCCGGTCCTGGTCCAGCAGTGTCTCGTTCAGCCGGGGGCGCAGGTCCGAAATGGAGTCCTGGTCCGCGATGCCGCTGTCCAGCAGATAGTCCTCCGCCACGGCGGGGGATATGAGCTCGGCGACGCAGGCCGCCGCCGTCTCCCGCACCATGGGATAGACGGTGGAGCCGGGGCCGGTGAGCAGGGTGATGAGCTGATAGGTGTCCCGGTTTTTCAAACGCTCCTCAAAGTCGTCGGGGAGGAGCAGGGCGCAGTCCCAGTGGCCCGCCGCCACCTGGCGCTCCGCATGGTCCTCGTCCGCCAAAAGGAAAGAGACCACCAATCCGCTGCGCTGCTCCAGCCGCCGCCGGAACTCCTCTCCGCCCCGCCGGGGGAGCACCACGCCCACCTGGACGGGGGCGGCGGCCTCCTCCGCCGGGAGGAGGCGGGAGACGCCAAAGCTCAGCACGGGCAGGAGCAGCAGCAAAAGCCAGCCGCGCTGGCGGGTCAGCAGGGTGGTTTTCAGAGATGCCGCAAAAAAGCTCACGACTCCGCCTCCCTTCGGTCTGCCCGGCGGCGGTAGAGTACAAAGGAGAGGACAGTCATCCCCGCCGTGGTCAGGAGCAGGCAGGCCCAGGTCGGCGGGGGCACGTCATAGCCCATGGGCCAGGCTGACAGCTGCCGCAGCCAGGTCACCGGGGACAGCGTGGACAGCCGCCGCGCCGCGCCAGGCAGCAGCACCGGCGGGATTACGCCTCCCGCTAAAAACAGGGACGGCAGGGAGACGGAAAAGGCCAGCCCGCCGCACCCGGCGGCGCTCCCCGCAGTCAGGCAGCATAAAGCGGCAAATACAGAGCAGAACAGAGCCGTCAGCGCCGCCGCGCCAATCAGAGCCAAGGGGCTGCCGCCCCCCGTCAGCAGCAGGGAGGGGGCCAGCAGGAGCAGCAGCGCCGCCGCGCCCACCAGTACGCCGCTGAAAAAGCCTGCGCCGCAGCCCCGCCCGGCACAGCGCAGCCTGCGCTGGAAGCTGAGCTGGCCGCCGGTATAGAGGGGCATAAACAGCGGCGCGGCGGACAGGGCGAAATAGGCCAGCAGAGACAGTCCGTAGTGCAGGGGGATGGGTAGGGCCTCGGTGACGGACACCTCCTGCTGGAGGAAAAAGCCGGTGCGGTCCAGGGCCAGAGTGATGTATCGCAGGTTGATGTCCACAATTACCTGCTCCCGGCTCAAACCCGGGGGCGGGTTTTGGGCATACAGGTCCAGCACGGCGTATACCCCGCCCTGGAAGGCGGACAGGATGTCCGACGCCCCCTGCCCCACCCAGAGCAGCAGCAGGGATTCCAAAGGCCGGTTTCCGGCCACGACGAGCCGCAGGTCCGGGTTTTCCCCGTACATGATCCCCTGGATGAACCGTTCCGGCAGGATCAGCACCGCCGTGACCTCTCCCTTCTGGAGGGCCTCCAGCGCTTCACTTTCCTCCATGGCCTCGATCTGACAGTATTGGGCGATGTCCTCCATGCCGCCCATGTACTGCTCCAGCAGACCGGCGGCGCCGTCGCCCTCCGGAGCGGCGATGGCCAGGGTGACGCCGGAAAAGTCCACCCCTCGGGAGAGCAGGTGCTGGGCCGCCAGCCCCGCCCCCAGGGGTAGAAAAAGGCACAACAGAGCAAGCCCCACCAGCAGCCAAAGCTGCCGGCGGAGCCTGCCCCAGGTCAGGACGGCACAGGTTTTGAAAAAGCGGAGCGAATCCATGCCGGATCAAATTCAGAACAGGTAGTAGAGCAGGTCGGAGGGGATGCGCTCCATCACATCATAAGCCCAATCCTCGGCGTTCTTTTGCAGATCATACGCCAGATCCTCCAGATCGTCCTCGTCCATGTCGCTGAGCAGCTTGGGAGAGGGGTGAGACACCTTCATGCCGCTGCAGGGGCCCAGGTAGTAGCCTGCCTCCAGAGAAATCAGCTTGCTCCCCGCCGCGCGGACGGACAGGTCGTCCAGCTCAAGGTCAAGAGAGTTCTTGGTGGTGGTGAGCCGGCCCTCCATCTTCACAGAGGCGGTGTTGTCCAGCTGGAGCTCCCACTCAAAGTTGTCCTTGCCGGCCTTGGGCTCGTAGCGCAGCTCGGAGGTGACCCGGCTGGAGCCCAGGCGGATGGTGGTCTCGTCGGTGAACACACCGCTTTTGCCCGCGTGGTCGCCGCTGGACTCAATGGTGAGCTTCTGGCCGCCGGAGGAGATCTCCAGGCTCAGGTCGTCCACGTAGTTGTCGCCGCCGCCCAGGAACAGCTCGACCTCCACCTTGCTGCCGTTGGCCCGGTAGTCAAAGCTCACCGCGCAGACGCAGCCGCCGCTGACGTAGACCTCCAGCTCTATGTCGCCCAGATTCTTCACGCCCTGCTTCAGGATGCCGGCCAGCTCACCGTAGATATCGGTGCCGCCCGTTTCAGACATGATCTCATTGATAGTGCTCTTGTCAAAGCCCATGGCCTGGAGCATATCCTTCGCCATATCCTGAGGGTCCGCCACCTTCATGGCGTCCTCCATGGCGTCGATGTAGTCCCGCATGGCGTCCTCGGGGATGACCACGTTGTAAAGGGTGGCATCGGTGCTCCTGCCGTTGACCTGGAGGCTCCGCCTGCCGCCCTGCTCCACCTTGATGGCGTCGAACAGCTGCTTGCTGGCGTCGGCCATGATGGACTCGATCTCCTTGGTCTGCTCCTCAGAGGGGGAGGCCTTATCCATCAGGTCAAAAAGATTGAAGCCGATTTTCTTCAAGTCCACATCGCCGCCGCCGGCGCCCAGCTCCTCCAGGTCGGCGCCCAGGGTCTCGGTGTTGAAGCCGTAGGCGGCGCCCTTGGTGAATTCGGGGGAGGAGAAGGTCATTTTGCCGCCGTCCACCAGTATCTGGATGGAGGCCAGATCCTCGCCGTCCCAGAAGGCGGCCGCATCCATATCCAGCTTCCGGCCCTTCTGGTCATAATCGGTGTCCAGGCGCAGGCCGATGCCCTTGAGAGAGGACAGGTCGTACCAGCCGGTCAGATCCGGGTTGATGCTGTTCAGCTCGAAGCTGATGCGCTGGGTATAGGAGCGGTCCTTGATGAGCTGGTCCAGATCGGGAGCGCCCATTTTGCTCCTGGCGTCGGCATAGGCGGCCACGGTCTTGGCCAGGGCCTTTTCCACCTGCCCCTTGGGGGAGGCGAACAGGCCGCCGATGGCCGCGATGATCACCACGATCACCAGTACCGCCGCCACGGCCCCGCCGATGAGCAGGCCGCCCCCGCGGCGCTTGTTCCCGTCCTGGGGGGCGGAGGACCATTGGGCGGCGCCGTTTTCGGTTCCCGGCACAGTATAAGCGGGGGCCTCCGGTGTGGAATTCCCGCCGGACGCGGAGGTCACCGCACCGCAATGGGGGCAGAATTTTGCGCTGTTTTCAATTTCTTTTCCGCATTTGAGACAAAACACGATAGCATTCCTCCACTTTCTTCATAGCAATACCCGATCAGGACAGCAGCCGTCCGTCCTTCAGGTGAAGGACTGCGCCGCACAGCCGCTCCAGCTCCTGGGGGTGGTGGCTGCACCACACAAGGCTGCCGCCCGAGGCCAGAAAAGACTCCAGCCAGTCCAGCAGCCGGGGCACATAGTCCCGGTCCAGACCGGCGGTGGATTCGTCCATCAAAAGAATCCGGGGCCGGGACAGCAGGGCCAGGGCAATGCTCACCCGCTGGGCCATCCCGCCGGACAGGGTGTGAATGGGGCGGCGCAGCAGCGGCTCCAGCCCCAGCAGCTCCAGGATATCCCCGGGCAGGGGACCCGTGAGCGCACAGGCCCTCTGCCACAGGGTGAGCTGCTGCCGGACAGTCAGCTCCGCAATCAGCTCGGCGCTCTGGGGGGCGTAGCCCAGGGTGCGGCGCAAAAACTGCCGGTCCCCCAGGACGCCGCGGCCCTGATACAGCACATCTCCGCTGTCCGGCCGCTGGACCTGGGCCAGCAGCCGGAGCAGCGTGGATTTTCCCGAGCCGTTGCTCCCCGCCAGCCCCAGGCACTGGCCCGGGGGCAGGATAAAGCTGATGGGAGCCAGGACCTGCCGGCCCCCATAGCTTTTACACAGCCCGCGTACCTCCAGCATCGGTCAGGCGACGGGGGTGCCGCACTCGTCGCAGAAGCGGCTGCCGGCGGGCAGGGCTTTGCCGCAGTTGGTGCAGAACACAGTGCCCGCTGCGGGAGTGGAAACGGGGGCGGCAGGACGCTGGGCGGCGCCCAGAATCTTATCCTCCTCCGCCTTGATCTGGGCCAGGCGGCCGTTCAGGCCGGTGATCTCATCCTCAATGCCCTGCATACGGGCAAAATCGTCGGCAAAAAGCTCCATGCTGGCCGTGCCGGCCTTCCAGCTCTGGTAGAGCTTGACGCCCAGGGCGGCCTTTTCGGCCTCCAGCCGCTTCTGGGCGCTGCTGATGGCGGATTTGACACGGCTGCTCTCCACCAGGGTTTCAGACTTGACGCTGACCGCGGCCACGCCCTTGTTCAGAGTGTCCTTCAAGCTGTCGAACATCGCCATTTCTCGTTCCTCCCTTATTATCTCGTAACTGGCGGGGTGTTGGATCAGTTGGGGCTGTAGCTGGTATATTCCTCGGAAACGCTGGCCCAGAACTCCTCCACGTCCCGGGCGATCCGGCGCTCCTGCTTGCCGTCCCACAGCATCAGGTCGCCGTCGCTGAGGTAGAGCAGCTGCGTGTCGTCCAGGAAGATGAAGTCGCCGCTCACCTCGTCGGAGATGGTGGTGGTCTTGCCGTCCTTCAGCAGGGCCAGCTCGGCGCTGTAGCTCCGGCTGTCCAGATCGGTCACCACATAGGTGGCGCCGCTCTCATCCAGAATCAGGGCGCCGTAGACCTCCTTGGCGATGGTCTCCAGCTTGCCGTCCCTGTAGACGCTGAAGTCGCCCACAGTGCCGGAGCTGTCGTCTGCCGGGTCGGTGAACAGATAGAGCACGTCCTTGCCGGAGGACTGCCCCCAATAGGGGCCGGTGAAGTCGTCGTCAATGATGGTGGAGGTGAAGGTGAGCGCCTCTTTGCCCAGGGAGAAGGCCTGGAGCATGTTCACGCCGTCCTCATCGTAGACATCCAGCACGACCTCCTTGCCGTTGAGCACGTAGATGCTGTAGATGCCGGATACATCGTCCAGGTCGATGACGCTCTCCTTGCCGCCCACGTTCTGATACCAGTCGTCGCCGCCCGCGCCCTCGCTGAGCAGGCTGCGGACCTCGCCGGCGTAATCCAGGTCGGCCACGTCGGCCACCTTGCCGCCCTCCAGGCTGACCTTGCGGTAAAGGAAAATGCCGTCGGAAGCGGAGGCGATGCGGCTGCCGGAGCTGATCTGGGTGGCGATGGGCTCGTTCTTGTCGCTGCCGGTGTAGTGGTAAAGACTGAGGGAGGTCTGGTTGTACGAGGTATCCTTGAGGGACTGGCGGACATATTCCCGGGTCTGGGCCTCGTTCCAGGTGTCGCGCCGGGTATTGTAGTCCTCCATGTCCGCATCGTAGCGCTCCCGGGCGTCGTCGTTGGCGTAGGAGCTGAGCTCATAGGTGCGCAGGTCGCTGACAGTGCGGTCGGTGCCGCTGAGAATGTCGGCGATGACGGAGGCGGGGATGGTGTAATGGGCGCCGGACCGGTCGGTGTAGTACACGGTGGTGCCGTCCGCCTCAATGCCGTAGTTCCTGGGGGAGTAGTCAGACCAGGAGGGGTACACGGGCGCTTCGCCGCTGAGGGTGGAGGCGTCGGCCCCGGCGTTGGTGTCGGTGACAAAGTCGTACAGGGTGCGCTCCTCCACGTTCTGGATGTAGTAATGGAAGCTGACCTTGCCGCCGTCCACCGTCACGCCGGTGATGGAGTAGATGTCGTCGATCAGCTTGGTCTTGTCGCCGCCGGGCGTGCAGGAGTAGACGGTGAGGGTGTTGTTGTCGGAGACGGAGCCGTCGCTGGAGGCGGCGTAACTGCCGTAGGCGCCGCGCTCATCCTCGCCGTAGACCAGGGTGCCGGCGTCGTAGCGGGTGTAGATGGTGGTGGCGCCCTTGAGCAGGCGCTCCTCCTTGGCGTCCTTGGCCAGAGCCATTTTGTACAGGGTGAGGGTGTCGTCGGTCTCATCCCGCTCGGTGTAGTAGATGGTCTTCTGGTCCTCGCTGAACTGGTAATCGGAGTAGCCCTTGAGCAGGCGGAAGCTCTCACCCTTTTCGTAAAGGCTCAGCCTGCTTTCGCTGCTGTCATACTCGGTATAGAGCAGCCGCCCATCCTTCAGCAGGAAGAAGCTGCCCACGTTGCGGGAGATGCGCTCGGGCTTGTCACCCTTTTTCAGGGCCGATAGGGTGATGCCGTACAGGGTGTGGTCGGCGTCGGTGAAGTACACGCTCTTGCCGTCGGGGGAAAAGCGCACGTTGGCGGAGAAATCCGCCTCGTCGGTCAGCTCCAGGGCCGTGGTCTTTTCCTTCAGATCGGGCAGGTACATCAGCTCACCGTCGTCGTTGCGGTAGGCGTACATGGCCTTGCCGCCGCCGGAGAACAGGCCGCCCAGCACATTGACCAGCAGGACCACCACCGCGATGACCACGACGGCGCCTACGCCCAGCACCACCAGTCCGGCCTTGCCCCGCCGCTTGACGGGAGAGGAGTCGGCGCCGCTGCCGTCCGCCGGGAGCGGGCAGGCGAGTGTGGAGGTGGGGGCGCTCACGGGGACGGCGGGGTCCGCCGCGGGGGCGTTTTCCTGAGAGAGGGGGGATTCCGCTTCCGGGGCGGAAGGCTCTTCCACGGGAGCTCCTTCTGAAACAGAGGGCTCGGAGATGGGGGGGTCGGAGATGGGGGCGTCGTCCCCGGGAAATCCAGCGCCGGGGAATTTGATGGGATCGTCGGAGGCCGGACTCGGCTCCTGGGGGGCGGGAGGCGCCGCTGGCGTGCCGCAATTGGCGCAGAACTTGGCGTCGTCCGCCAATTGCTTGCCACAGTTTTTACAGAACATAATTTACCTGCTTCCTTTCTTTCTTCGTTCTCCTCCTCATCATGTGCTTGAAAGCGCGGTTATCTCAATATGATGAAGATACCACCAACAGTATGACACAACCGTCCCGGAAAGGCAATATTTTTCCCCGCTTTTTTGACATTTTTCGGCAAAAATCGGCGGGGAGCCGCGCTGCATGGAGGCAGGGCGGCGGTTTTTGGGGAAATGAGGGAGGGCGGATGGAACAAACATTTGCTTTTTGTCTCGGAATCTAGTATACTATCTCAAATCCCAGAGGTAAAGTATGCTGTTTGCATAGCATTTGAGCGGCCTGGCCGCAGATCAAACGACGGAGGATCGAAAAGCATGAGAAAATTCATTGAGAAGCAGCAATTTGACGCCGAGCGGGCGCTGTACCATCTGCAGCACGCCGACGTGTCCGAGTGCGTGTTCGCGGGTCCGGCGGACGGCGAGTCCGCGTTGAAGGAGGCTGAGGATGTGAAGCTGAACCGGTGCAGCTTTTCCCTGCGGTATCCGCTCTGGCATGTGAAGGGGTTTGAGCTGACCGGCTCCACCATGGACGAGCTGACCCGCGCGGCCATCTGGTATGCGCAGGACGGGACCGTCACGGACAGCGTGCTGGGGGGCATCAAAGCTCTGCGGGAGTGCCGGAGGGTGGCTTTGGAGCGGTGCCGCGTCAACTCCCCGGAGTTTGGGTGGAAGTGCGGGGACATCTCCCTGCGGGATTCGGAGATCGTGTCGGAATACCTGTTTCTGGACAGCCGCAGGGTCAGGCTGGAGCGGGTGAGGATGAAGGGGAAGTATTCCTTCCAGTACATAGAGGGTTTGGAGATCACGGACAGCGTGCTGGACACCAAGGATGCCTTCTGGCACAGCAAAAACGTCATCGTGCGCAGCAGTGTGGTCAAGGGGGAGTATCTGGGGTGGTTTTCCGACGGCCTGACCCTGATCGACTGCGAGATCATCGGCACTCAGCCGCTGTGCTACTGCGAAAATCTGAAGCTGGTCAACTGCACCATGGAGGATACTGATCTGGCCTTTGAATACTCCGATGTGGAGGCCGATATCCGGGGCCATGTGCTGTCCGTCAAAAATCCCAGGTCCGGCGTCATCACGGCGGACAGCGTGGGTGAGATTGTCCGGGACGACCCCGTGATGGAGTGCACGGGGCAGGTGGTGCTTCGGAGCGTATCGTAAAAAGCCCGTTTCACAGCGGGGAGAGCAGGCCCGCGCGGAGAATGCGGCAAAAGACAGCCCCGCGCTGCCCGAAGGGCGGCGCGGGGCTGCTGCTTTGATGGGGTCTGGGGCAAATGCGCGCTGAAGCTCAGGCGTTTTCCTTCACCGTGCGCAGGAAGCCGCTGATGATGAGCACCAGACAGCCCACCAGCAGGCAGGCCCAGGCGCCCACGGAGACGTAGAACACACTCCAGCCCGTGGTGTTGCCGGCGTTGAAGGAGAACAGACCGGCGATCATCATGACCCGCTGGCCCACGGCGGCGCCGAAGGTGTAGAAGAACAGGCCGATGGCGGCCAGCAGGGACACGCTGCCGATGAGGTCGAAGTTGCCGAAGCGGCCGGAGGTCCAGACGGCCAGCACGCACAGCACCGCGCCCGCGATGCCGGCGGCCGCGATCATGGGAAGGCCGGCCAGGGTGTTGTCCGCGCTCATGGTGCTGCTGACGATGGTGAGGATGGTGCCCACCACGCCCAGGATGGCGGCGAGGATGTTGAAATAGCCGCCCACATTCAGTTTTTTCATCTCACTTCTCCTCCTTCTTCTTGGTGGAGGACAGCACGTACAGCACGACAAAGGCCGCAGCCAGCACGCCGGAGCCGATCTCCAGCCCCATGTAGGTGGCCCGCCACCAGGTCATCCGGGAGCCGAAGTGGGTGGTGGCGTTGTAGCGGTTCATCAGGTGGCTCTCGCTCCAGGCGAAGATGTTCTTGTGGACGGCGTCCTTCAGCTTCAGCTGGAGGTTGGCGTCGCCGTCGATCAGGTGGGCGTTCAGCGGGTCGCTGTACATCTGATTGGTGAACAGGAAGCAGCTGTCCAGGGTGGTGCTCTTGTAGAAGCCCTCCTGGCCGCGGGTGTCGAAACAGGTGGTGCCGGAGTTGAGCACGGCGGTCCACAGGTCCACGTCGTCATAGATGTCGGTGACGGCATAGCCGATGAAGCCCCACTCATTGGCCAGGATCTCAGTCATCAAGCCGTAGCTGGAGGTGCACTCAATGGCGCCGATCTTGGAGAAGGAGGTCATCAGGCCGCGCATACCGGCGTCATAGTCGTCGGTGTCGTACTTGGTGGCCTCGAAGGCGATCTGGTAGGCGCGCAGCTCCACCTCGCGGGCGCGCTGCTCGGTCATCCAGGGGGACACGCCGCCGCGCTCAGACTCCTGGTCATTGAAGGCGAAGTGCTTGGGAGCGGCCACAAGGCCGTACTCCAGCGCGCCGATGGCGAACTCCATGGCGGCCACGCCGGACAGGACGGGGTCCTCGGAGTAATACTCGCCGTTGCGGCCGTTATAGGCGTGGCGGTGGGTGTTCAAGCCGGGACCCCACAGGATGTTGATGCCGGTGAACAGCGATTCGATGCCCTCAAACTGGCCCAGCTCATACATCAGCTCGGGGTTGAAGGTGGACGCGCCCATGGGGGCGTTGGCGAACACCTCGGGGTGCCAATTTCCATTGGTGTCGCTTTGGGGGATGGCCCAGGGGGCGTCGGGGTCCTTGGACGCGTTCAGGTTGACGGCGATGCCGTTGCCCGCGTTCTCGGTCATGTAGGTCTCCAAAGCGCCGATGGAGTCCGCGCCGGGGATGGACGGGCCGCCGAAGGAGAAGATGTACATGGCTTCTTCAAGGGTCAGCTGATCCAGCAGCTGGTCCCACTTGGGATCGTCATAGGGCACGCCGTACATCTCGTGGATTTTGATGCCGCTGTCCACGCCCCACTTGATGTCGGAGGTGTCGTCGCTGGTGCGCAGCTCGTAGATCTTGCCGTTCAGGTAGTCAATGAGCTGCTGATTGGTCAGGGTCATGTTGTCGTAGGTTTTGGGGAAGGTGCCCGCCCAGTCGGCGCGGGTGAGGTAGGTGACCTCTCCGGGCTGGAAGAAGTTCCAGTCGGCGTAGGGCAGCTGGTTGGAGATCTTGTAGCCGGTTTTGGACACGGAGAACATGGTCTTGGAGATGAAGCTCTCGGTGATGCTGCGGCGATACGCCTGGGCGGCGTTGCCCTTGCCCGCCATCCTGCTCTCGTCCATGCCCTGGGCCGCCATGATGGCGTTCAGCGCGTCGTGGGCGCCGTTGCCCACGGCGAAGTAATAGTCGCCCGGGTCCATGATGTAGGTGCCCTTGGTGCCGTCGCCGTTGTCGTAGGACTCGTCGTAGCTGGCGATGAACTGGAGATCCACCTTCACCTCCACGGTCTCGGAAGCGCCGGGGGCCAGCACGCCGCTCTTTTCAAAGTTCAGCAGCTGGATGGCGGGCTTCTCCACGCCGCCGGGGGTGTAGGGAGCTTGACCGTAGATCTGCACCGGAGTCTTGCCTGCGGCGGAGCCGGTGTTGGTCACCTTTACGCTGAAGGTGGCGTAGGCGCTGGGCGCGCCGGTCTCGGGATCGGTGCTGATCTCGAACCTGGGCTCACCCTCGATGGCGTAGTCGAAGGTGGTATAGCTCAGCCCATAGCCGAAGCCGTAGGTCACCTCGTCGTCATAGTTCCAGCCCCCGCTGGAGCCGTAGGCGCCCGCGGAGGAATCCGCGCCGCCCGTACCGGCCACACAGTCGTAATAGCGGGTCTCATAATAGCGGTAGCCCACGTAGATGCCCTCGGCCTCAATGGCATAGGCGCCGGGGTTGAAGCCCAGCACGCCGCCGGTGCGGGTGATGGTGCCCTCAGTGTTGGAGTAGTACATCTTGCCCATGTTCTGCATGGCGGGGGCGGACATGTTATAGGCGGTGAAGATGTCGAACAGGCCGCCGGAGGGGCTGACCCGGCCGCACAGGATGTCGGCCACGCCCAGGAAGCCGTAGCAGCCGGGCACGCCGATCCACAAAATGGCGTCCACGTCGGGATCGTCCTTCAGGGAGCCGATTTCCACGGAGGCGGAGCTCTGGACCAGGACGATGACCTTGTCGGAGCACTCCTTGGCCAGGGCGATGAGGTCCCGTTCGTTCTTGGTCAGGGAGAAGGGCTCGCCGTGCTCGAAGTCCAGACCGTCGGCCACGCCGCCGGGCAGGTAATCCAGCTGCTCGCAGCTGGGCCGGGCGATGACCACGATGGCCGCGTCCCCGTACTGGGCGAAGCTGGACTTATAGTCGCTGTTGACGCCCGCGATCTCGTCGATGGAGGGCTCGCCGGGATCGTACACCTCGGCGGCGGGTTCGTTCTCATAGTGAACGTAGGTATCGCCCAGCTTCTCGTAGATGTCGATCATGGTCTGGTTCAGGTTGTAGCCGGCGCCCTCAAAGTCAAACTCATCGCCGGTCCAAGCGGCTCCCACAGTGGGTCCCGGAGGGGCCCCGCGGGAGCCCACGGACCAGGCCATGGTATTGGCGAAATCAGTTTTGCTCTGGCTCAGGGCCTGCTCCAGGCTGATGTACGCGCCCTGGGCCTTTACGCCGAAGCTGGAGCCCAGCAGGTTGGAATGGGAGCGGATGCCCAGCAGCGTCACGTTGGCGCCGGAGCTGAGGGGCAGCGCATTATTTTCGTTCTTCAGCAGCACGCTGCCCTCGGCCGCCTCCCGGCGGTTCAGGTCGATGGCCGCAGAGATCAGGGCGTTGGAATTGCCGGTGCCGTCGGCGTTGAGATACTCCGCCGGGGGCGAGAATTTGTCATACAGCGGATTGCCGGCGTTCTGCTCGGAGACGAATCCCGAACTGACGGTGCCCAAGGCGGTGTCGATGGTGCCGGCGTTGGCCTCCATGATGCTGCCCGCCGTCAAGGACAGGCACAGCACGAAGACCATCAGGGCGGCCAGACCGCGCCACA
Source organism: uncultured Oscillospiraceae bacterium (assembly GCA_910587395.1). Taxonomy (GTDB): domain Bacteria; phylum Bacillota; class Clostridia; order Oscillospirales; family Oscillospiraceae; genus Enterenecus. The sequence goes on from CAJULJ010000033.1 coordinate 19,405, forward strand.
GGCCGCGTTTTGTCTTTGCAAGCATTTTTTCACTTCTCCTCCTCACAAAAATGGTACCGATGGGTCCTTCTTCCGCGGCGGCCGGCACACGCTCGCACAAGCCGAAAACAACCGGTTGTTTTTAATACGGTGGGCCTGGCCCACCGTATTAAGCGGCTTGTTCAAATCGTGCTTCGGGGGCGCAGGTTCCTCCTTTCCTGGGATGGTGTGCGCCGCCGGGAATCAGGTTGCGCATCGATTGTGCGAATCAACTGATTCTGCCGCTATTATAGCGAACACGGTGTAAAATGTCAACAGGTTCTTTTGAAATGATTCGTATTTAATTGTGGAAAGTCACGAGGGCATTGACAAGCGGGAGGCGGTGGAGTAGGATAAGAAACAAACAATCTGCACAAATTAGGAGGACGGCATGATGGATCAACGGGACCGCCCCACCCGGGAACGGATTCTGGACGCTGCGGAGAAGCTGTTCGCGGAAAAGGGATATAAGGAGACCACCACGCGGGAGATTGTGCGGGAGGCGGGAGCCAGCCTGTCCTCCCTCCAGACCCACTTCCAGGGCAAGGAGAACGTCTATTATGAGGTTCGGTGCCGGGCCATCAACAAGCTGGGGCGGCTGATGCAGCCAAGCATAGACGAGGTGAGGTATCTGGACCAGCAGGGGATGCTGTATGGAGAGGTGGCCTGGAACCTTTTGTATGAAATTGTGGCTAAATACGCCGAATGGAGCTTCAATCCGGAGAACCAGCACGCCATTGCGCTGGTGGGCCGGGAGATGCTGGAGGGTGCGCCCGTCCCCGGACTGCCGGAGGAGATCATTGAGGAGAAGATCTCCGTGATGCAGCTGCTGTGTGACCGGTACACTGGAACCCAGGGCGAGGGCTGGTCCATGGTGGTGGGGCGGGTCGCGTTTTCCACCATGCTGGCGCTGGCGGGGGACTATAAGTACGCCGGGAGCCGGCTGAGAGATCCGGGCCTGTGCCCCAGCCAGAAGGAGCTGAAATATCAGGTGAAAAGCTACCTACTGCTCAGCCTGCGGGCCTATCTGGATGTTCGCAGGGCCTACCGCCGGGAAAACGGAGCGGAAGCGGGAGAGCAGATACAGTCGAACCGGGTCGAATGAGCCTGGGGACCGTCTGCGGCGGAAGGACAGCGGAGTGATGACGGATGTTTTGTGGAAAAGAGTAGAGAAAAGGTGGGAAAATACCGGGATGCTCTGTTGACATTTGACAGGCGGACCATTATAATGGTTTGGAATCATTTGATTCGTTCCGGCGCAAACGGGGGCGTGGGAGGACGAGAGAGTGAGAACGATAATAAACTTGAACAAGAGCTGGACCTTCACGGGCCCGGACGGTGAGGCGCGGCCTGTGGATGTGCCCCACACCTGGAACGCCATCGACGGCCAGGACGGCGGGAACGACTACTGGCGGGGTACGTGCGTCTACGAGAAAAGCTTTCCCAGGCCGGACTTCGGGGCGGACCAGCGGGTATACCTGGAGTTCCAGGGGGTGAACGCCTCCGCCAAGGTGGAGCTCAACGGGGCGGAGGTGGGGACCCACGACGGGGGCTACTCCACCTTCCGCTGGGATGTGACGGATGTTCTCAAGGAGGACAACACCCTCACCGTCCACGCGGACAACAGCCGCAACGACCGGGTGTACCCGCAGAAGGCGGACTTCACCTTCTACGGCGGGATTTACCGGGATGTGCTGCTGGTGATCGTGAACAAGGACCACTTCGACATGGACTATTTCGGTGGTCCCGGCCTCAAGGTCACGCCCACCGTGGACGGTAAGGACGGCAGGGTCCGGGTGGAGACCTTCCATCAGGTGGACGGCGCTCAGGTGAAGATCAGGCTTCTGGACGCCGGGGGGAAGGTCGCGGCCTTTGGGACGGGGACCGACATCACCCTGGCCGTGGCCAACGTGCGCCTGTGGGACGGCGTGAAGGACCCCTATCTCTACACCTGCGAGGCCACGCTGTCGGTGAACGGGGAGGAGGTGGACCAGGTGTCCGCCCGGTTCGGCGTGCGTACCTTTTCCGTGGACCCGGAGAAGGGGTTCTTTCTCAACGGACGCAGATATCCCCTCCACGGCGTCAGCCGCCACCAGGATTGGAAAGGCATCGGCAACGCCATCACAAAGGAGCACCACGATACGGACATGGCCATGATCCGGGAGATGGGAGCCAACACCATCCGGCTGGCCCATTACCAGCACGACCAGTATTTTTACGACCTGTGCGACCAGTACGGCATGGTGGTGTGGGCGGAGATCCCCTATATCTCCGAGCACATGCCCAACGGCCGGGAGAACACCATCTCTCAGGCCAAGGAGCTGGTCATCCAGAACTACAACCATCCGTCTATCGTCGTCTGGGGGGTGTCCAACGAGATCACCATCTCCACCAGGGACAAGGCGGATATGCTGGACAATCACCGGGTGCTCAATGACCTCTATCATGAGCTGGACCCCACCCGCCTGACCACCCTGGCCTGCTACGCCATGTGCGGACCGTTCAACAAATCGGCCCATATCACCGACGTGGTGAGCTGGAACCTGTATCTGGGCTGGTATGTGCCGGGCTTGTTCCTGAATGACCTGTGGATGGGCTTCTTCCATCTTCGCTACCCCAAGCGTCCGCTGGGGTACTCCGAGTACGGCTGTGAGGCCATGCCCAACCTGCACTCCTCCAAGCCGCGGCGGGGCGACCATACGGAGGAATATCAGTGCGTGTACAACGAGTATATGCTCAAGTGCTTCGCCAGGCATCCCTATCTCTGGGCGACCCACCTGTGGAATATGTTCGACTTTGCCGCCGACGCCCGGGATCAGGGCGGTGAGCCGGGCATGAACCACAAGGGACTGGTCACCTTCGACCGCAAAACCAAGAAGGACAGCTTCTATATCTACAAAGCCTGGTGGAGCGACGAGCCTTTTGTTCACATCTGCGGCCGCCGCTATGTGGACCGGCCGGAGACGGTCACCACGGTGAAGGTCTATTCCAACCAGAAAAAGGTGGCGCTGTACGTCAACGGCAAGCTGCTGGAGGAAAAGACCGGCGACAAGGTATTTGAGTTCCGGGTTCCTCTGGAGGGCGAGGTGGAGCTGAAGGCCGCGGCGGGCAAATTCGCCGACCGGTGCGTCATCCGGCACACGGATGCTCCCAACCCCGCCTACAAGCTCCAGGGCAAGAGCTCCAACAGCGCAAACTGGGTGTAAGAAAAAGGAGGAGAGATTGCAAATGAGCGAGCAGCGCAACGATACGGTGAATCGCGCGAAGCCGTATCAGCTGGTATTGTTTCCGCTGAACAACGGCGCGACCAACGTCTATTTTGTTCTGATTTTGTCCTATGTGGCCCAATTCGGCTCCAGCATTTTGAAACTGGGTATGTTTGCCTCCATCATGGTGACGGTGATGCGGGTGTGCGACGCCGTCACAGATCCCGTCATCGGCGCGGCCATGGACCGCACCAGCACCAAAATCGGCAAGTTCCGCCCCTTCATGATCCTGGGCAGCGCGGTCATGGCGGTGAGCGTTGTCGCACTGTATATTCTCACGCCCATGATCCCCGAGAGCATGATGTGGCTGCGCTATGTGGCCTTCGTTGTGATTTACTTCGTCTGGGTCATCGGCTACACATTCCAGACCTCCTGCACCCGGGCGGGCCAGACGGTGCTCACCAACGACCCCAACCAGCGGCCCATGTTTACCATTTTCAACACCGTGGGCAGCCTTTTGGGCATGGGCGTCATGCAGTTCATGATCCCGCTCATCAAGGGTATGTACGACGTGAAGGACGAGGCGGGCGCCATCATCGTCTCCGGCTATGAGAACCCCACGGTGTTCCGCATCATCACCCCCATCGGCATCGCCATTTCGGTGGCGCTCACCATTCTGGCCATCATCGGCATCGCCGAGAAGGACAATCCCAAGTATTACGGCATCGGCGGCGACAAGCAGGAAAAGGTGAAGATCTCTGAATATGTTGAGATCATCAGGAACAACAAGCCCATGCAGCGGCTGATGGTGGCGGGCGCGGGGTGCAAGCTGGCCCTGGCCATCGCCACCAACACCACGGTTCTGCTGGCACTCTACGGAATACTCATGGGCAATTATAACGCTCTGTATCTGCCCATGATGGTGTTGGGTTATGTGTGCGCGGTGCCCTTCTTCCTGCTCAGTATGCGCACCTCTCAGAAGCTGGGCCAGCGGGCCTCTCTGATCCGCTACGTGTCCGTGGCCCTGGTCTGCTATGTGGGCGTGCTGGCGCTGCTGCTGTTCAGCGACCATGGCACTCCGTCCCTTATGCTGTCCTTCCCCTTCCAGGGCGGCGGAGCCATCAACCTGTACACCATCCTGTTCATCGTGTTCTTCGGCGTCGGCTACGGGGCCTATTACGCCACCGCTGACATGCCCATACCCATGGTGGCGGACTGCTCCGATTACGAGACCTACCGCTCCGGTAAATATATCCCCGGCATTATGGGCACCCTGTTTTCCCTGGTGGACAAGCTGGTGTCCTCCCTGGCCCAGACCCTGGTGGCGTTCATCTTCCTGATCTGCGCGGGTCTCAGCGACCTGCCCACCGACAGCACCCCCTATTCCGGCGGCATCAAGGTGGCGGTGATCGTCATGTTCTGCGTCATCCCCATGCTGGCCTGGGCGGCGACGCTGCTGGCCATGAAGGGCTACAGCCTCACCGGCGAGAAGATGAAGACCATTCAGGCGGTGAACGCGGCGCGGAAGGAAGCTGTGGCGGACGGCATGACTCTGGAGCAGGCTATGCGGGAGATCAGCGACGACACGGTGAAAACGGCGTAAGTTTGCGAGGGCTGCTTCCTTTTTCTTTGAAAAGAAAAAGGAAGCGAAAAAGAAACTTTTAGACAAAGCGCACCATTTAAGGAGGGAAACGCATATGCAGATGACCTGGCGCTGGTACGGCGAGGGCAACGACCAGATCAAGCTGTCCGACATCAAGCAGATTCCGGGCGTGGAGGGCATTGTCTGGGCGCTTCACGACAAAATGCCGGGGGAAATCTGGCAGTCCGAGGAGATCGCGGCGGTGAAGAAGCAGCTGGACGAGTACGGCTTCAACATGGACGTGGTGGAGTCCGTCAATGTCCACGACGACATCAAGATCGGCCTGCCCAGCCGGGACCAGTATATCGAGAACTACAAGCAGACCATCCGCAACCTGGCGCCCTTTGGGGTGAAGGTGATCTGCTACAACTTCATGCCGGTGTTCGACTGGACTCGGACGGACCTGTTCCACCCGGTGGGGGACGGCTCCACGGCGCTGTATTACGAGGCGTCCAAAATCCACGAGGACCCCAAGGAGATGGCGGATTACGTCATGTCCTTCACTGAGAAGTACCACATGACCTTCCCCGGCTGGGAGCCGGAGCGTATGGCCAAGCTGGATGAGCTGTTTGAGAAGTACAAGCCCGTCACCAAGGAAAAGCTGTGGGATAACCTGAAATACTTCCTGGAGGCCATCATGCCCACCTGCCGGGAGTGCGGTATCAAAATGGCCATCCACATGGACGATCCCCCCTGGGACATCTTCGGCTTGCCCCGTCTGTTGGTCAACGGCGAGGCCATTGACCGCTTCCTGTCCATGGTGGACGACCCCTACAACTGCCTGACCCTGTGCTCTGGCAGTCTGAACGCGGACCCGAAAAACAACGTGGCGGACATCGTGCGCAAGCACTGTGACCGTATCGCCTTTGCCCACATTCGCAACGTGAAGCACTTTGAGAACGGCGATTTCTCTGAGGCCAGCCACCGGGACTGCGACGGCGACACCGGCATTCTGGACATCCTGAAAGCCTATCACGACGCGGGCTGGGAGGGCTACATCCGCCCGGACCACGGCCGTCATCTCTGGGACGAGGTCCCCGGCAAGGTCCGCCCCGGCTACGGATTGTACGACCGCGCCCTGGGCATCATGTATATGCTGGGCGTGTGGGATATGTTGGACAAGCTGGACGGAAAGGCATAACCCCGTAGGGGCGGATATCAGCCGCCCGGTACGATACGGAAGCGCCAAAATTAACGTGGGCGGATGATATCCGTCCCTATGCGCAGATGAATAAACGGAGGGAAAATTATGATGGATTTACCTTTGAAAGTTGATTTCACCGGCAAAGTGGTGGTAGTCACCGGCGCGGGCGGCGTGCTGTGCGGCACCATGGCGAAGGCGTTCGCCCAGGCGGGCGCGAAGGTGGCGGCTCTGGACCTGAATGAGGAAGCGGTCAAAAAGCTGGCCGACGAGTGCAAAGCCGAGGGCTTCGTCTGTGAGGGCTACAAGGCCAACGTGCTGGAGCCGGAGGCCCTGGAGGCGGTGCATCAGCAGGTGCTCAAGGACCTGGGCCCCTGCGATATTCTGGTGAACGGGGCGGGCGGCAACAACCCCCGGGCCACCACGGACAACGAGTACCAGCACGAGAAGCAGGAGGGTCAGAAGGGCTTTTTTGACCTGGACGCAGGGGGCGTGGACTTTGTGTTCAAGCTGAACTTCCAGGGTACCCTGCTGCCCACCCAGGCCTTCGCCAAGGACATGGTGGAGCGCAAAAGCGGCGTGATTCTCAACGTCAGCTCCATGAACGCCTATATTCCGCTGACCAAGATTCCGGCGTACTCCGGGGCGAAGGCGGCGATCAGCAACTTCACCCAGTGGCTGGCCACCCACTTCGCGGGCAGCGGCATCCGCTGCAACGCCATCGCGCCGGGGTTCCTGGTGTCCAACCAGAACCGGAAGCTGCTGTTCAACGAGGACGGCACCCCCACCGCCCGCTCCGCGAAAATCCTGAACGGCACCCCCATGGGCCGCTACGTGGAGAGCGAGGAGCTGCTGGGCGGCGTGTTCTTCCTGTGCGACGACAAGGCCGCCTCCGCCATCACCGGCGTGGTGCTGCCCATCGACGCAGGCTTTGCCGCTTATTCCGGAGTGTAATTTCTGCTTTTCCCGCAAAAAACCTCTCTGCCCGCAGGCGGAGAGGTTTTTCTTATGGACCGGCGGAAGGACCGTCCTCCATCCGGGCCATGGGACGGTATACCGTAAAATACATGGTGGTGAAGCAGGCCAGCCCGCCCACCAGCTGGGACACCGCCTCCGCCACAAACACGCCGGTGGCGCCCATCCAGACGGGCAGAATGAGGGTCAGCGGCGCGTTGATGACGGCTTTGCGCAGCAGAGAGAAAAACACCGCCTGCCTGGACCGCCCCAGCCCGACGAATACCCCCTGCCCCGCCAGCTGGAGGGACATGAACAGGAACATGCAGAAGTAGATGCGCAGGGCGGGTACCCCCGCTTCCAAAATGGCCGGCTCACTTTTAAAAATGTGGATGAGCGGCTCCGGAAAGAGCATGGCGCACGCCCAGAATGCCGCGGAATAGGCTATCGTTACTCCGGCGGTGAACCGGATGGCCTGACGCACGCGGCTGTACTGCCGGGCTCCGTAGTTGTAGCCCTCCACCGGCTGGGAGCCGTTGGTCAGCCCCTGCACCGGCATGGTGAACACCTCCCGGATGGAGTTGATGATGGTCATCACCCCCACGTAGGTGTCCCCGCCGTAGTTCTGGAGCGTGGCGTTGCACACCACCTGCACCAGACTGTTGGTCATATTCACAAAAAAGCCGGACAGGCCCAGGGAGATGATCCGTTTCGTCCGCGTTCCGTCCAGACGCAGGTTTTCCCGCCGCAGGCGCAGGATGGCCCGCTTCCCCGTGAGAAAAGCCAGCACCCAGGCCGCCGACAGAAACTGGGAGAAGATGGTAGCCAGCGCCGCGCCTTGAACTCCCATGTGGAAGATAAAAATAAGGATGGGGTCCAATATAATGTTGACCACCGCGCCCAGCAGGACGGTCATCATCCCCACGCGCCCAAAGCCCTGGGCGTTGATGAAGGGGTTCATCCCCAGGCTGATCATCACGAACAGCGTGCCGCACAGATAAATGGTCATGTACCCATCGGCATGGGGGAAGGTATCCGGGCTGGCGCCGAACAGATAGAGGACGGGCTCTTTCAAGGCCAGGAAAAAGGCCGTGCCGGCCGCGCCCAGAATCAGCAGCAGCAAAAAGGCGTTGCCCATCACCCGTTCCGCTTCGCTGTCGTCCCCCCGGCCCCGGCTGATGGAGCACAGCGGCGCGCCGCCCGTGCCGCACAGGTTGGCAAAGCCCATGAGGATGGACACAATGGGCATGGTCACCCCCAGGCCGGTGAGGGCCGGGCTGTCGCTCTCCGGCAGGTGGCCCAGGTAGACGCGGTCCACCACGCTGTACAACACGTTCACCAGCTGAGCCGCCGTCATGGGGATGGCCAGATTCATGATGTTGCGGGGAATGCTCCCCCGGGAAAAGTCGTTCTGCTGGTCCGACACGGGCAGGGCCTCCTCTCAAGCGCGGATATCGTATCATATCGGGCTGGAAAAGGGAAGGGACGGTATGCCGCGGATACGCGGCATATCCCTGGACAACCCCGAGCAATCTCACAACAAAAAACTGGAAATTCCCTCCTGCGTTGTGGAAATCCACAAGAACGCGGGGGGCCTTTTTGTAAAGAGTGCACAGGGCCAAATGCAGTTTGGACGCAAATCCGCGCAGTTTGCGCAAATCGACGCCAAAGGCGAAAAAGTTATGCTAAACTTCTGCACATGAGGCGGGAACTGCCCGCCAAAAAGTGAATGAGGAGGAAGAAACATGCTAGCAATCAACTGGGATGACGTCATGAACGTAGTGAACACAATGATCCCCCATCTTGTGGTCATCGCCGTGGCTCTCATCGCCGCCATCGTAGGTACGGTGGTGGCCGCGAAAGCGCCGAAGAACAGCCGGGGCATGATCCGGGGCAGCTCCTGGATCGCCACGCTGCTGGTGGTGCTGATCGTGGCAAACCTGATCTGCACCGGCCCCATGGCCAGTATGCTGAACCTGATCAGCGAGACCTCTTACCTGACTGAGGCGACCACCGCCGAGGCCACCGAGCTGGTGGTCACCATGGCCGACGAGGGCATCGTGCTGACCGAGAACAAAGACGGGATGCTGCCTCTGGCCGGCGGCGCCAAGCTGAACGTGTTCGGCTGGGCCTCCACCAACCCCTGCTACGGCGGCACCGGGTCCGGCGCGCTGAACGACGCCTATCCCACCGTCACCCTGCTCCAGGGCCTGACCAACGCGGGGCTGGAGCTGAATACCGAGCTGGAAAAGTTCTACACCGACTACAAGTCCGACCGGCCCTCCGTGGCCATGTCCGTCCAGGACTGGACCCTGCCCGAGCCCAACGTGAGCCTGTACACCGATGAGATGATGAACAACGCCAAGGCGTTCTCCGACACCGCCATGATCGTCATCACCCGCGTGGGCGGCGAGGGCGCCGACCTGCCCACCGACATGGCCGCCGTGGTGGACGGCAGCTGGATCCGCCGTCAGGCCGAGCGCAACGGCGAGATGCGGGGCGCGGGCTACTACAACGGCTCCTATGACGACACGCTGAACCAGGGCAGCGACTGGGACGCCGGCGACCACTTCCTCCAGCTGTCCAACCGGGAGGAGGAGATGATCGACCTGGTGTGTGACAACTTCGACAAGGTTATCCTGGTCTACAACGGTGCCAACCCCTTCGAGCTGAACTGGATCTATGACTATCCCCAGATCAAGAGCGTCCTGCTGTGCCCCGGCACCGGCCAGAGCGGCTTTAACGGCCTGGGCCGCATCGTCACCGGCGCGGTGAACCCCTCCGGCAAGACGGCGGACACCTATGTCATCGACATGAAGGACACCCCCTGGTGGAACAACTTCGGCGACTTCAAGTACACCAACATGGACGAGTTCATCAGCGACGCCAGCAACTTCGACCCGGCGGGCTCCTCTCCCTCCTTCGTCAACTACGTGGAGAACATCTATGTGGGCTACAAGTTCTATGAGACCGCCGCCAAGGAGGGCTTCATCAACTATGATGAGAAGGTCCAGTATCCCTTCGGCTACGGCCTGAGCTACACCAAGTTTGAGCAGGAGATGGGCGCCATCTCTGAGAGCAACGGCAACATCACCTTCGACGTTACCGTGAAGAACACCGGCACCGTGGCCGGCAAGGACGTGGTGGAGGTCTATGTGGACCTGCCCTACACCAACGGCGGCATTGAGAAGGCCAGCGCCAACCTGCTGGACTTTGCCAAGACCGGCCTGCTGGAGCCCGGCGCGGAGGAGAAGATCACCTTCACCATCCCCGTGGAGAATCTGGCCTCCTATGACACCGAGGGCGCGGGCTGCTATGTGCTGGAGAGCGGCGACTACGTCATCTCCATCAACTCCGATTCCCACAACGTGCTGGATTCTCAGACCTATACCGTCAGCTCCACCGTCACCTACGGCGAGAGCAATAAGCGGGAGAGCGACATGATTCCCGCCGTCAACCAGTTTGACTACGCCGAGGGCGACATTACTTACCTGTCCCGGGCAAACGGCTTTGCCAACTACGCCCAGGCCACCGCCGCTCCCACCAACTTTGAGATGGACGCCGGGGACAAGGCGGCCTTCTACAACAAAAACAATTACCTGACCGCCGAGGCAACGGCTATGGACGAGGACCCCAACGCCGCCGCCGTTACCACCGGCGCCAAGAACAACCTCCAGCTGAAGGACCTGCGGGGCCTGAGCTATGACGATCCCCAGTGGGATAAGCTGCTGGACCAGCTGACCCTGGACGATATGAACACCCTGATCTCCCTGGGCGGCTACCAGACCAGCGCCGTGGATTCCATCGGCAAGGTCCGCACCAATGACAACGACGGCCCCGCCTCCATCAACAACAACTTCACCGGCGTGGGCTCCGTGGGCTTCCCCGCAGGCGTGATGATCGCCGCCACCTGGAGCAAGGATCTGGCCCTGGACTTCGGCCGCAGCATCGGCAAGATGGCCGACGAGATGAACACCTCCGGCTGGTACGCCCCCGCCATGAACATTCACCGCACTTCCTTTGCCGGGCGTAACTTCGAGTACTACTCCGAGGACGGCTACCTGTCCGGCGCCATGGCCGCCAACGCGGTGGCGGGCGCCAAGGAGCACGGCGTGTACTCCTATATGAAGCACTTCGCCCTCAACGACCAGGAGGGCAACCGAAACTCCATGCTGTGCACCTGGTCCAGCGAGCAGGCCATCCGGGAAATCTACCTGAAGCCCTTCGAGATGTGCGTGAAGGATTCCGGCTGCGAGGCCGTCATGTCCTCCTTCAACTACATCGGCAACCGCTGGGCCGGCGGCGACAGCCGGCTGCTCAACACCGTCCTCCGGGAGGAGTGGGGCTTCCAAGGCTTCGTGGAGACCGACTACTTCGGCGTGTACGGCTACATGAGCGCCGATCAGGCCATCCGCAACGGCTGCGACCTGATGCTGGTGTCCTATCAGACCGCCACCAACAACGTCCAGTTCCGCGAGACCAACGGCGCCCAGCAGGCCATGCGCACCGCCGCCAAGAACATCCTGTACGTCACCGTCAACAGCCGCGCCTACACCGAGGAGAACTTCACCAAGGCCACCGCCACTCCCGCCTGGCGCATCATCCTCACCGTGGTGGACGTGATCGCCGGCGTGGTGCTGGTGGGCGGCGAGGCCCTGCTGATCAAGAGCTGGCTCAAGAAGAAAAAGGAAGGCTGAGCGGATTCTGAATCTCGGCGATAAAAGAAAATCCGCTGGCACAAACTAGTCACACCGCTTCCCGCTCCCGCCGTCAGGCGGGGGCGGGAGGCACAAAAAATTAAGGTATTCAAGTTAGGAGGGGTCTGTTTGAAACACGCAGACATCATCAAGCAAATGACCTTGGAGGAGAAGTGCTACCTGTTCTCCGGCAAGGACTTCTGGCAGAGCCGGAGCATCGAGCGGCTGGGTGTGCCCAACATGACTCTCTCCGACGGCCCCCACGGCATCCGCAAGCAGGAGGGCGCGGGGGATCAGCTGGGCCTGAACGGCTCTCTGCCCGCCACCTGCTACCCAACCGCCGCCACCATCGCCAACTCCTGGGACCCCGCCCTGGGGGAGGAGATCGGCGAGCATCTGGGGGCCGAGGCGGCGTCCCAGGACGTGTGCGTCCTGCTGGGGCCGGGGCTGAACATCAAGCGTTCTCCCTTCTGCGGACGGAATTTTGAGTATTTTTCCGAGGACCCGTATCTTGCCGGCAAAATGGCCGCCGGGTACGTGCGGGGCATTCAGAAAAACGGCATCTCCGCCTGTCCAAAGCACTTTGCCGCCAACTCTCAGGAGCTGCGCCGCATGGCGTCGGACTCCGTTATGGACGAGCGGACCTTGCGGGAAATTTACCTCACCGGATTTGAGATCGCGGTGAAGGAGGGCGGGGCCAGGTCCATCATGTCCTCCTACAACCG
>CAJULJ010000034.1 GCA_910587395.1 uncultured Oscillospiraceae bacterium
TTTATTCTATTTTACGATAATTCTTAGCGCTTCCTTGTTAGGTTATTGACATTGAGCAAAAATCACATTTTGCATTCAGGAGAGAGCCAAAGGAAAGACGGGCGGTATGCTTACAAATACACTGATACCTTTTGGAAAAGTACAATTCGTCTATGCTTGGAAGTTAGTGCCCACGGACAAGACCCCAACTGAAAAGCGGGAGTACATATCCCTACGGGAAAAGGAAATCCAAAAAAGCCTTGACGGCAAGATAGACTCTATCGGCAAAAAATGACCGTCTGCCAGCTCTACGCGAAGCAGATACGATACTGGGGAACTGTGAGGCAGAACACCGTTAAAAGCCGCGAACGGCTGGTGTATCCATAATACCCTCGCCAATTCACTTATCAAATGGAGGAATTTTTCCGATATACTTTTCGAAACAGTGTTTGCGTCATATATTTTTTGCGGCTGGCAGTTGCAGACAGCAAGACATTAAAGGAGATGGGAAATATGATTCATTGTATAAAAAATTTAAAAATCAGACTAAAACTCTATATCCTCATAGGGGTTGCGCTGCTTGGAATGTTGATTATCAGCGGGATGTCATTCCTTCTCATGGGTAAGATGAACGACATGACAAGTGACATTGCAACAAGCTGGCTTCCCAGTGTTAATATAGCGAGGGACTTGAGCGCCACCATATCTAATATTCGCCTGAATGAGTTAGGGTATCTCACCGCAATTTCTGATGACGTAGAGGAATCCAGTCTTCGGTACCTCCAAAGCGAAAAAGCAGATATGGACGCTCTCTTAGCCACATACGGCGAATTAATTGATGAAGAAGAAAGCAGCTTCTATAATAATGCGATGAATCTCTGGATTCAGTACAATGAGGCAGATGAAAAAATGATAACGTTGGCCAAACAGGGGCGCGTTGAGGATGCCCACGCGATCCTGGAAGGCGAATGTGTAGATCTCTACAATTCTTTAAACAGCGCCTTCAATGATATTATCACCTACAATATAAAAGGCAGCGATGATGCGGCGGCAGAAAGCTCTTCCCTTTACGGAACCGCCACCTTGACCATGACAGCGGTTGTCATTGCCGTCATCCTCGCGGGAGTCTTTTTCTCATTTGTGATTATTCGTCTGATCAAGACCCCTATTTCTGAAATCGAGAATGCCGCCATAAAAATGGCGGAGGGAGATTTGGATGTAGAGATTTCCTACACCTCTAAGGATGAACTGGGTGTTCTCGCCGCTCAGGTAGGCAAATTGATCCATAAGCTTCAGGTTATTATTGATGATGAAAATAAATTCCTTGCTGAAATGGCTGCGGGAGATTTTACGGTAGATTCGACCTGTGAGGCAGAATATACAGGCGGCTTCTATCCCCTGCTCGTCTCTTTCCGGGGCATTGCGGAGAAACTCAATGACACAATGCTGCAGATCAGCCAAAGCTCCTCTCAGGTCGCAAGCGGAGCAAACCAGGTATCGAATAGCGCCCAGGCGCTTGCCCAAGGAGCAACTGAGCAGGCCAGTTCTGTGCAGGAACTCGCCGCCACCATTAATGAAATCTCCAATCGGGTGAATCAGAATGCGGACAATGCGCGGCAGGCCAGTAAAGCGGCAGACGGTGTCAGCGCAAAAATGAATGTGAGCAAAGAAAAAATGCAGCAAATGACGCAGGCAATGGGAGATATCAGCAGTTGTTCCAGTGAAATCGGAAAAATTATGAAGATCATTGAGGACATTGCTTTCCAAACCAACATTCTTGCCCTGAACGCCGCCGTAGAAGCCGCCCGTGCAGGCGCCGCCGGAAAAGGGTTTGCCGTAGTAGCCGATGAAGTTCGTAATCTGGCAAACAAAAGCACAGAAGCCTCCGAAAACATCTCTGCTTTGATTGAAAATTCCTTAAAGGCAATTGAAAACGGAACGCAGATCGCAGACGATACGGCGCAGTCTTTGATTCAGGCGGTCAATGACGTGGATAAAATGACTGGCATTATCGGACAGATTTCGGAGGCCAGCAGCGATCAGGCTGATTCCATCGCTCAGATCATGGTGGGAATTGACCAGATCTCCAGTGTTGTGCAGACAAATTCGGCAACTGCGGAAGAAAGCGCGGCGGCAAGCGAAGAACTGTCCAGTCAGTCACAGCTTATGAAGAGGCTGGTAGAAAGGTTTAAGCTAAAGACGCTGTCCTTCAAAACGCTCCCCGTACGCTGACGTGTTAGAAAGAGTCTGGCCAGCTTGACCTTGATATCCTGCGCAGGATTGCCCTAAAATCTGTGGTAACCGCATATTCCGAGCAAGTATCAAATTCCCCGCGCCTCTTGTCAGCTCTCCTGCGAAACGGGAAGACACGATAGTGTCTTTCACGCAGCAGCAAGAATCCGGGGAAGAGATTGAAATGGAGCGAGGATTACAAAGGGCAAATCAAGACAGCCGTTTAGCAGAATGGCTTGTTTCAAAAGGGCGGGGCAGAAATCCCGGCCTGAATATCACCGGGGCTATCATCATCCTTTTGTATGTCCCATTACAATATAAAGAAAGACCAGGGCTGAGTTTGGATATCTCAGACCCTGGTTTTTCTTTTGTCAACAGGTGCTTTACTGCGCCCTATCCTCCGCTTCCGCAGTCAAGGCCGCCATTCTCTCCAAATTTTTTCACCAGATCTATGAACTTTTGGCATACGGGAGAAATTGGATATTTTTTGTTGATTGCGAGAAACATTTTCCGGGTAGGAATGGACATCTCAGTGTTCAAAATGTGCAGTGTTTCACTTCCGGCGCCCACCTTCAGCACCCATTCCGGGGCGATGCCTATGGCGAGCTTGTTTGTCACAAAGGGCAGAATCTGGGTGGATGTTTCCACGGTAAACATGGGGGAGTAGTCTATGCCGCAGGATTTAAAAAAATCAATGATATGGATCCCGGCACTGGATTCAGGGCTGGCGCTTACAATGGGGAAGCTCGACAGCTGCTGAAGCGTCAAAGGAACCGAGTCATCAATGTTAAAATCCTTATGGACGAAAAAGACATCCGAAATGTCGGACAGGGGGATCAGAGGGATGATGGTTTCTTGGATGATGGGCGTCACGCCGAAGGCCATGTCAATCATGCCGTTGTCAAGAATTCGGATCAGATCTGAAGAGGTGTAGCTGTTGATGTGGAATCGAACAAATGGAAATTTTTCTTTAAAAATGCTCAAGATTGGCAAAATCACCGAGTAGAGTGGAGACTCTGTGGTGCCGATATAGATGTCCTCCTGATAGCCGTCCCGACGGCTGATGATATGCTCACCCAGTTCAAACTCTTTAAAGGCGTTAGACACATGGGCGAACAGCAGTGTGCCGTCCCTGGTGAGCTTGGTGCCGTGGGATGAGCGTATGAACAGGGAGCAAGACAGCTGCTTTTCCAGATTTTGAATGGCCTTGCTTACCGCCGGCTGGGAGATATACATCTCTTCTGCCGCCCTTGAGATGCTCTGATAGATCGCGACATAGTAAAACGCTCGGTAATATTCGAGGTTGATATCCATTCTATACCCCTTTCCTTATATAACTTCTATTTATGACGGATATCCTGCTTTTTGGGCATAACAATTAATTATACCCAAAATAACAAGAGAATATTTGAATAATAGCACAAAATATTTTAAAATTCAAGATGACAGGATATTCTTTAAGATTATAACTCGAAAAGATTTGCCAGAAAACTAACCATAAAGAGGAGCGATGCTATGAAAACAGTTAGAATTGGCGGCGGCCAGGGCTTTTGGGGCGATAGTCCTGATGCGGCGATCCATATGATCCGTCATGGAGATTTGGATTATATGGCCTGCGACTATCTGGCTGAGCTGACCTTGTCCATCATGCAGCGGCAGCGGATGAAAAATCCTGCCGCAGGATATGCCCGCGATTTTATTGATCTGATGAAGGAGATCGGAAAGGATGCGTTTGAACAGAAAATAGGTGTTATCACCAACGCAGGAGGCATGAATATTGCCGGCGCGGTGGATGCGATGAAGGCAGTAGCGGAAGGGCTGGGGATACACGGTTATAAGATCGGGTATGTTACAGGTGATGATCTTCTGTCTCAGATCCCTCAGATGATCGCTGATGGCTGTGAGTTCAAAAATATGGATGACACAGGGGATTTCAACGACATCAGGGATAAGCTGGTAAATGCCAACGTCTATTTCGGCCGGGAACCCATCATGGATTGCCTGGGGCAGGGAGCAGATGTGGTGCTGACCGGACGCGCGGCGGACAGCGCCATGTTTCTGGCTCCTCTGGCCTACGAATTCGGCTGGACCGAAAAGGACCCGGATCAGTTGGCCAGAGGTATTATGGCCGGCCACTTGCTGGAGTGCGGCGGTCAGGGCTCCGGCGGCAATTTCCAATATGACTGGCGGAGTGTTCCGGATTTGGACCGGCTTGGCTTCCCCATTGCGGAGCTGACCGATGAGGAGTTCCATATCGTCAAGGCCCCTGATTGCGGCGGTTTGATCTCCGAGCAGTCCTGCAAGGAGCAGTTCCTGTATGAAGTCCACGATCCGGCCAATTACATCACGCCGGATATTACCGTTGACATCAGCCGCGCTACCTTGACCCAGGATGGCGACAACCGCGTCCGTGTGGGCGGCATCAAGGGCAAGCCGCGCCCCGATCAGCTCAAGCTGTGCCTGGGCTATCACGCGGGCTACAAGGTGGTGACCTACCTGTCCTTTGCCTGGCCTGACGCATATGAAAAGGCCCAGTGCGCCGCGGACATCCTGATGAAAAAAATGAAACGAAAAGGGATGCGGTATGAGGACCTGCGCATTGATTATGTGGGACTTAACGCGCTGCATCTGGATGTGGCCGAGGTGGATGAGGACCTGGCCCGCCGCATGAATGAGGTCGTCCTGCGCATTGCCATTCGAACCAAGGAGAAGAAGGACGCGCAGCTCATCATCCCTGAGATCAGTCCTTTGCAGCTCAATGGACCTCCGGGGGCCTCCTTCTTTGGCGGACGTGCTCATGTCACTGATGTCATCGGCTTGTGGCCCACGCTGATCCCGCGGGATGCTGTAAAGCTGGAGTCCCATATTTTGGAGGTGAAGTGAGATGGCATGGGTCTATCTGAACACTCTGGCCCACGGCCGCAGCGGCGACAAGGGCGACACCAGCAACGTCTGCGTATTTGCCCGGGATCCCAAGAATTACGAATTTCTGAAGCAGGTGCTGACGGTGGAGCGGGTCAAAGCGTATTTCGGGGACATGGTAAAGGGCGAGATCGTGCGCTATGACGTGGATACGTTGTGCGGCATGAATTTTGTCATGAAGCACGCGCTTGGCGGCGGAGCCACCCATTCGCTGAGACTGGACAGCCTTGGCAAGTCGATGGGTTCCGCCTTTATGCGGATGAAAATTGAGGTGGGTGATGAAGCGCAATGAATGAGAGCGGCGCATTGAGGGACCTTGTGGTTCTGGACCTGAGCCGCGTTCTGGCCGGCCCTTACTGCACGATGATGCTGGCCGACCTGGGAGCAGAGGTCATTAAAATTGAGCTGCCGGGTACTGGTGACGATACCCGAGCCTATCCCCCGTTCCGCACAAACCGGAATGGAGTGCAGGAGAGCCTGTACTTTGCAAATATCAATCGCAATAAAAAGGGGATCACACTGAATCTGAAGAAGCCGGAGGGGAAGGAGCTTTTCCGCAAGCTGGTCGAAAAAGCGGACATCGTGGTGGAAAACTACCGCCCCGGAGTCATGGATCGCTTGGGGTTGGGCTATGAGGAGCTGAAAAAAATCAATTCCAGGCTCATTTATGGCTCAGTGTCCGGATTTGGGAACACCGGTCCCTACCGCCTTCGCCCCGGCTATGACATTTTGGCGCAGGCAATGGGAGGGCTGATGTCCATTACCGGCTCAGCCGGCGGGCCGCCCACTCGGGTGGGCAGCGCCATGGGCGACGTTCTGGGCGGCCTGCATTTGATGATCGGCCTGCTGAGCGCCGTCCATGCCCGGCAGCTCACCGGGCGCGGGCAGCGGGTGGATATCAGCCTTATGGACTGTGCCATCGCCGCTACGGAAAATACCGCGCTCAAGTACATCGAGTCGGGGCAGCTCCCGCCGCGCATGGGCAACCGCTATGCCGCCGTTTCGCCCTACGACGCGTTCCGGGTCAAGGACGGAAAGATCATCATCGCCGCCGGGAACCAGAAGCTTTATGAAAAGCTCTGCACTGACATTCTGGACCGCCCCGACATGATCGACGACCCGCGTTTTGCCACGATGGAGGGCCGCCTGAAAGAGCAGGACGCCATTGCCGCAGTCATTGAGGATAGCCTGTCCGACATGACAATGGAGGAGTCGGTGGAATTGATCTTGTCCAAAGGCATCCCTGCGGGGCCCATTTATGACATCAGCCAGATACTTCAGGACCCGCAGGTCCAAGCGCGGGAAATGTTCATTCAAACGGAGCATCCAACGCTGGGAGCTGTCACGGTCAATGGCTGCGCCATCAAACTGGAGGACGCCAAGCCTTCCGTCCGCACACCCGCTCCCGCACTCGGACAGGATAATCTTCGCGTTTATCAGGAACTGCTGGCGCTGACGGAGGAGGAGGTGAATGTACTGCGAGACCAGGCTGTAATCTAGTTTGCCGCACCCCACAGACTGTAAATGAAAGAGAGGTGTCAGAGCGATGCATTATGTTTTGAACCACGAAGGCAGACCCCACGCCAGATTTTTTGAAGAGATTTCCCAGATCCCCCGCGCCAGTTTCCATGAGGAGAGGATCGCGGACTACGTGGTGGAGTTCGCCGAAAAGCGGGGCCTTTCCTACCGGCGAGACAAGCTCCATAACGTGCTGATCCGAAAGCCGGCGACACCCGGATATGAGGATCATGAGACCGTCATGCTCCAGGGTCATATGGATATGATCCAGGCAAAAACACCCGACAGCACGTTTGATTTTGAGGGTCCCCTGGAATTTGTGGTGAAGGACGGGTTCTTGAAGGCGAAGGAGACCACCTGCGGTTCTGACGACGGAGTGGCCATCGCGTATATGCTGGCCATACTGGACGACGATGAGCTGTGCCACCCTGAGCTGGAATGCGTGTTCACCACAGCCGAGGAGGCAGGGCTGAACGGAGCGCTGAATTTTGACTGCAGCGACCTGAAAGCTCGAAAATATATCAACATGGACGGAAATCTGGAAGGAACCAGCCTGGTGATCGCGGCGGGGGGCATCAACAGCGAGTTTGTCCGGCCGATCCAATGGGAAGAAGCTCCGGGTGCCTGCCGGATGAGGATCAAGCTCTGGAACCTTACCGGTGGCCATTGCGCCAATATGATTAACCAAGAGCGGGGCAACGCGCTGAAGGCAATGGGCCGTATCCTGCTCTGCCTGAGCCGGGAGATCGATCTTCGCGTCGTATCGCTGAATGGCGGGGACATGACCACCATCGCCAACTGGGCCGAACTTGCAATTGCCCTTGCTCCTGAAGCCGCCCCCCGAGCCGCTGAAATTGCCGAGCAGGTGATCAAGGCGTTTAAAATAGAGCATCGGGAGAGCGATCCCGATATCCGCTTTGAAATCGTTACGGCAGAAGGGGCGGAGCCGGCCATGAATGCCCAGCTCACTGGAGACCTGATCCACCTCTTGAACCTTTTGCCAAGCGGATTGCTGAACTCCAGTCTGGTATTTCCGGGGACCCCGATTTCGTCCAGCAATCTGGAGCAGGTTGTCACCACGGACCCGGAGCTGCGCGTCCGCTATCGTCCCCGCAGTGCCCATCCCTCCAAGCTGCAGGATATGGAATATCAGGCCGCCATGATCGCGGAGCTGTGTGGGTTTGACTATGTGATCCACCAAAAATATTTCGGGCACAATGTTCCAATCGGCTCTCCGTTCTTCCAGGTCTACAGCGAGGTCTGGAAGGAATTGACCGGTCATGAGGTGACCGCCACCGCCGCTCATTTTGGAAATGAAATAGGCACATTCCTGTCCAAGATGCCCTGGCTGGATGTGATCCTTCTGATAGCGACACACTATGACGCCCATACGCCAAACGAGCGGCTGGATCTGGCATCCTTTGACCGCTGCTATGAATGCCTGAAACGCGTCCTGGCCCGTGTCTGAGGTAGAGAGAACAATACTATATACAAGGGAGGAGCATCGTGATGTCAAACAAGGCAATGAACGAAAAAAAGAGATCCGTGCAGTTCAACACGATCGTCATCGTATTCCTGCTGTCTATTGCAGTCGCTCTGCTGTCTTATGTCATCCCTGCCGGTCAGTTCGCCCGTGAAGTGGTGGACGGACGCTCGTTGGTGATTCCAGGTTCCTTTGAATTCATTGAATCTACGCCCATCTCCTTCTGGCAGTTCTGGACCGACATTCCCAAGGCCTGGACGAACGGGGCCGGAAACATATGGATGATCCTGATTGTCAGCGCGATGGTCGCCGTGCTGGAGGCCACCGGGACGCTGGATGCCTTTTTGACTAAGGCCCTGCTCTCCTTGAAAGGCAAGGAAGAGCTGATGATCATTCTGATCGGGACCTTTTTCTCTCTGCTGGGCGCCACCGGTACCTTCCTGACACCCATCATTGCGGTGCTCCCCATCGGGGTAAAGGCGGCAAAGAAGATGGGATATGACGGTGTGGTCGGCTTTATGCTGACCTACGCCTGTACCGCCGCAGGCTTTGACGCGGGCATCATCAACATTTACTCCACCTCGATTGGACAGAGCATTGCCGGCCTGCCTCAGTTCTCCGGGATCGGCTGGCGGGTCGCGGAGCACGTGATCTTTTTGGCCATCACGCTGCTCGCCACGATCCGCTATGGCCGCCGGGTGAAGGCCGACCCCTCCAAGAGTCTGATCCCCAACCACGTAAAGGAAAGCCTGGAGGATGAGCACCCTGAAACGGTTCAATTTTCGGTCCAACAGATCATCGTGGGAATCATTACGCTGGTGGGCTTTGGCGTCATGATTTTCGGTTCTCTGAAATTCGCCTGGGGCAATAATGAGATCTCCGCGCTGTTTTTCCTGCTGGCCGTGGTGATCGGTCTGGTCGGGGGCCTTGGTCCCAATAAGACCGCTGACGTATTCAGCGAGGGCATCAAAAATACCGCAGTCATTTCTGTCATCATCGGTATGTCCCAGCTGGTGTCCCTGCTGATGAGCGACGCACACATCATGGACACCGTGGTCTATTACGTGTCCATGCCGATCATGTCCCTGGGACCCATACTGGGTGCGATTGCCCTGCTGGTGTTCAATCTGTTGTTCAACTTTTTCATTCCCAGCGCCACCGCTCAGTGCTATGTGGTCATGCCCATCCAGATCGGCATTGCCGACCTGGCCGGGATCAATCCCCAGGTGGCCATCGAGGCTTATAAGCTGGGCGACGCCATCACCAATATGACCTGGCCGACGGTGCCGACCTTCATGGCCTGCCTCACCATGCTGAATATCCCCTATGATAAATGGCTGAAGTGGTCCTTCAAGTGGCTGATTTGCGGCATTGGCGGGGCCGGCGCCGTCATCATGATCCTCTGGCAGATATTGGGGTAAGCTCACGCCGTTGAGCTTGATCTTCGCTGACGGAATTTTGACAGGCGGACTGGGTTTTCGCGGCGTTGCGCCTATCGCAGGGGCCAGTCCGCTTGTTTTTCCGGAAAGGCCAGGATGCGCCGTGATTCCAGCCGGCTGAGCGGTAAAGGAGAACACATACTATGGAAAATACAAAGCTGGGCAGGGAAATGAGCCCTGCCACGATTTGGGCGCTGGCGGTCGGCTCCATCATCGGGTTTGGATGCTTTATCCTCCCCCCTGATTTTCTGGAACGTGCCGGTACCTTGGGCTTTGTGCTCGGGATCTTGACCGGCGCCGCCGCCATGCTCGTGATCGGGAAAAATATCAGCTTCATGGTGGAGCGCTTTCCCCTGGCCGGGGGACAGTTTACGTATGCCAGGAAGATCTTCGGCGCCACACATGGGTTTGTCTGCGGCTGGATGCTGATTTTGGGCTATATCAGCCTGATCGCCATGAACTCCACAGCCCTGGGAGTGCTGGCTGAGTATATCGCGCCGTCGCTGTTTCAGACCGGCTCCCTGTACTGTGTGGCGGGATGGAACGTCTACCTTCCCCAGATCGTTCTGTCGGTATTTTTCATCGTGCTGTTCGGCCTTTTCAACTCAAGGGGCGGAAAAATCGCGGGCAAGCTCCAGGTGGGTATGGTCCTTCTGCTTATCGGCGCGGTGTTTCTGGTCCTGGCCGGTACGCTGCTCAGCCCCGGCGTATCTCTGTCCCATCTTTCGCCTGGCTTTGCCGAGGGAAAAGCTCCGTTTCAATGCGTTTTCTCTATCGTGGCAATGGTCCCATTCCTTTTTGTGGGGTTTGATACGGTCCCCCAGTCTGCCGAGGAGTTTTCTTTTTCTCCCAAAAAGACTTTTTCGCTGATTCTGGGCGCGATCTTTACCGGTGCGGTGATCTATATCGTGATCACTTTGTGCACTGCTCTCGTCTGGCCGTGGCAGGAGATGGTGGCGGCCCGCCACACCTGGGCCACCGGCACAGCGGTGTTCAATTCCCTTGGACCTGTCGGAGTGGGCGTTCTGGCCGCAGCCATCTGTATGGGCATCTGGACCGGGATGAACGGCTTTTATGTGGCCTCCAGCCGGCTGATGCTGGCGATGTCCCGGGAGAGGATGCTTCTCGCCTGGTTTGGGGAAGTTGATCCCAATACGCAGGTGCCCAACCACGCGATTTTGACGGTTATGATTATTTCTCTGATCGCGCCCTGGTTTGGACGGACGGCGATCAGCTGGGTGGTGGATATGTGTTCCTGCGGCACCATCATCGGTTATCTGTACACCTGTGCCGCCGCGTTTCATATATCCTGGACGGATCTGCGAAAGGGTCCGGCAGGCTCCCGAAAAAATGTGGTCATGGCGGCGGCCGGCGCGGTGCTCTCGGCGGGGATTCTGCTGCTGCTGCTGATCCCGGGAATGCCCGGCGCCATGGGAAAAGAGAGCTGGATGGCGTTTGCCGTCTGGATCCTCCTGGGCGTCATATTTTATCTCACCGTTGTCCGCCGCAGCCCAAAGCGGGAGACGCCGGAGGCCTGAGAAAAGGAGCAAATACATATGGAGAGCCAGATTATGGTCCTTTTGCTCACCGCACTCCTTTTTGCGGTGATGGTCCAACGCCGGTTCAGCCCGAAGGTTCTGCTGATCAGCGCGGCGGCCGGCGCCCTGACTGTGACGGGTGAGATCCGGATAGGGATATTTCTGCTGTACGCCATGATTGATGGATTGATTACCTTTATGTTGTGGTATATCCTCATCACCGGGATATTTCTGTTCATCGCGTTTTTCAGCCGCAGCAGAAAACAGTGATTTTTTATACCTGCATTCATGGCCGAAATCCTGTATTCACGGTCAGCTGAGACCGTGAATACAGGTTCTGAAACGCCTGTTGGAAAAGGAAGCGTGAATTTGTATGCAGAAACGTCTGTCCGGTTCTCTCCTGGTGGCCTTGGCCGCTTCGTTTTTTGGCTTGGCTCATGTGCTGGGCCCCATGACCTACGGCGCGGAGGGAAATAATGTATTCACGCTGCTGTTGCTTAACAATCTGTTTGCCCTCCCTGTGATGGCCGCCGCAATGAAGCTCTGCCATATCTCCTTTCGATGCAGCAGAAATGCGGTCCTTCCCCTGTTGGTGCTGGGGGCGCTTGGAACGGCAGGTACGTCCCTGTGTCTGAACGCCTCCTTCCTTTTTGCCGGGGTAGGCATCGGTACCATGCTGCACATGTCTTATCTGGTGGTCGTGGAGCTGGCCGACGCCGTTTTGCTGCGTCAGCGCATCACGGCTGCCGTTGTGGTCACCTTGCTTATGATCGGTCTTGGGGTGTTTTTTCTGGCTTCCAGCGATCTGGGGGAGGGCAGCTCCTTGCCGGGCATTTTCCTTTCCCTGCTGTCAGGCTGTCTGTATGCTTTGTATTGGCTGGGCATCTCTCATACCGCTGCCCGGCAGGAGCATCCGATCCGGGTCCAATTTTATGCCTCGCTGATCGCTGCGGTTGTGCTGCTGATTTATGCCGTCGGTACGGACCAGCTGGCGGTGGCCTCCATGACTCGGCGTGCCTGGGTCCTGAACTTGGGGGCCTCGTTTTGCTCCAGTGTCTTGGGCTTTTTGCTGACTCAGATCGGCATCCGGCAGATCGGCGCCGCGGAAGCGGCCATTCTGGGCGCTCTGGAGCCTCTGACCAGTGTTGTGCTCGGCGCCGTGCTGCTTGGGGAAGCCCTCCCCGCCTTAAAGCTTCTGGGCTGCCTGTGTATTTTAGCCGGGATATTTATCAAACCGATCTCCCAATTGCTTCACCGGCCGGCCGCAAAAACTTGAACAGGAGGTTGCGCATACTATGGACTATGTACTCAATCATGAAGGGAAGCCTTACGCCAGGCTTTTTGAAGAGATCTCCGCCATTCCCCGCGGCAGCTTTAAAGAGGGGCGGATTGCCGACTTTGTCTGTGATTTTGCCCAAAACCTGGGCCTGCCATATACCCGGGACGCGGTCCACAACGTGGTGGTGTACAAGCCGGCGTCTCCCGGCTATGAGGAGCACGAGACCGTGATGCTCCAGGGCCACATGGACATGATCTGGAGCAAACGGCCCGATGTTGACTTTGACTTTGAGACGCAGGGTATACGCCTGGTGGTAAAAGACGGCTTCCTCATGGCGGAGGGCACCACCTGCGGCTCCGATGACGGGGTGGCCGTCGCCTACATGCTCGCCGTCCTTCAGGACAGTTCGCTCAGGCATCCTCCTCTGGAGTGTGTGTTCACCACAGCGGAAGAGCCCGGCCTTTATGGCGTGCAGAACTTTGACTGTTCCCAGTTGAAAGCCAGAAAGTATATCAACATGGACGGCAATCAGGAAGGGACCAGCCTGCTTGTGGCCGCTGGAGCGGCCAACGGACGCTTCTCCAAAAGCTTTAAGCGGGAGGAGGCGGACGGGTGTGTACGGCTCGACATTCGGATTCATGGCCTGACGGGAGCTCATATCCAATTTCAGGAGCGCCAGCTGGCCAACGCCATCAAGGTGGTGGCGCGTATCCTCTATTACATCCAAAAGAAGATACCCATTCGCCTTGTCAGTATCGACGGCGGAAGCATGACCACAATCCCGGTCTGCTGTACCGCCAAACTGGCTGTTGCGCCTGCGGATCTGGAGACTGCAAAGCAGATCGCACGCCAGGCGGCGGATGAGGTCCGGCTTGAGCACAAGCAGAGCGATCCGGGCCTGACGATGGAGCTGCTTGAGGTTCCCGGTACAGAGCCCGTCATGCCGGAAGAGGTGTCCCGAGCGGTGATCTCTCTGCTCCACCTCCTCCCGGCCGGACTGGCGGACCTCAGCCTGACGTTCCCCGGTCTGCCGATCTCATCCTTCTCGCTGGAAACCATCGACACCACACAGGATGGGATCACATGGTTCTACCGCCCTACCAGCGCCATTACCTCAAAAATGCTGGACATGGATGAGCGGACCAGGATGCTGGCTGAGCTGTACGGCGTGGACTACACCGTGGAAAACTACTTTTACGGACACTGTGTGGAAGCCGGCAGCCCGCTTTACCAGATTTTCGATCAGGTCTGGTTTGAACAGAACGGAGAACATATCAGGCCAATCGGCGCACATTATGGAAACGAGATCGGGTTTTTCCTCCGCAATATGCCCTGGCTGGATATGATCCTGCTGGTTGCCACCCACTATCAGGCGCATACGCCCGAGGAAAAGCTGGATTTGGCCTCGTTTGACCGGTGTTACCGGTGCCTGATAGAGATATTGAGGCGGCTATGACACTAAATAGATCCCCTTTTTACGGACCCATGCAAACCATCCGCAGAGAATAGAACCGCGCCGCCAGTTCGACAGGCTGACAGCCGCCCGGACACACAAGATTGTGTATCCGGGCGGCTGTTTTATCTCAGGAACGCCGCAGGCTGGACGGAGCGGCCCATTAGCCGCGGTTGCGCCGGGCCTCCTCCTCCCGGTCCTTGCATACCTGGGCCCAGTCGGGGATTTTCTCAATGAACTGCGCCAATTCCTTCAGCGCCGCCGGAACATCGATGCCCTGCGGACAGGTCCGGGCGCACTTCCCGCAGGCGATACAGGCGGCGGGCCGTTTATCCTGCGGCAGAGCGTCAAACCGCATCCGAACGCTGGAGCTGAGTGCGAACCGAGCCTCATTATACGCGGCGATCATGGCGGGGATGTCCAGGCCCACGGGACAACCGTCACAGCAGTAGCGGCAGGCGGTGCAGGGGACGGAATCCTTCATCCCCTCCGCCATCTCCAGCAGGGCGGTCCACTCCTCCTGGGTCAGCGGCCTGTCCTGGGTGAAGGTGGCAACATTTTGCTCCATCTGCTCCATGCTGGACATGCCGCTGAGAATCATCTTCACGTTGGGCAGCCCCTGGAGGAATCGCAGCGCCCAGGCTGGGGCGCTTTCATCCGGGCGGAGCCGGCGCAGCGCTTCCATCTGCCCCTCGGACAGGCTGGCCAGCCGCCCGCCCCGGATGGGCTCCATCACCCAGACGGGGATGCCTCGGTCAGTGAGCAGCTCATACTTCTCTCTGCCCTGCTGGAGGGTCCAGTCCAGATAGTTCAGCTGGAGCTGGCAGAATTCCATGTTGTCCCCGCAGTAATCCAAAAATTTCGTCAGGGTGGGCAGGCCGCCATGACAGGAGAAGCCCAGATGCTTGATGCGCCCCAGCCGCTTCTGCTCCACAAAGTAATCCAAGATGGCCCATTGAGGGTCCATATACACCTGGATGGAGTTTTCGTATACGTTGTGAAGCAGGTAGAAATCAAAATAATCCACTCCGCATTTTTCAAGCTGCTTCTCAAAAATGGCGGCGGGGTCATAGCTGCTGGCAATCTGGTGGCCGGGATATTTGTCCGCCAAATACCAGCTCTCCCGGGGATGGCGGGCCAGGGAGCGTCCCACCACCCGCTCCGACAGACCGCCGTGGTAGGGGTGAGCGGTGTCGAAGTAGTTGACGCCGTGGGCCAGAGCGTAATCGATCATTTGATCTACCTGCGCCTCGTCGATGGCTGTGGGCTGCGTCTGTCCGGGGAGCAAGGGCAGCCGCATGGTGCCGAAGCCCAGGCGGGACAGGGATGTACCTTGAAAATCATTGGTCAGCATGGCGATTCCTCCTAACATGTCGTAGTGTCATTATATTTTATCTGGAAAGATATATCAAGTGCCTATCTTACGACCTTCCCCGAATATTTTCCAGATTAATACCCAAAATCCGATATTTATTTCCAGTGAATGGAATATAAAAATTTTAGGAAATATAATGACAAAGTTACTTTTTTGTGATAAAATCCCTTATTTAGAGAGGGGCAATGCAGTATGGGCGAGCAAAAGTTTGAGGGTCGTCCCATGGAGCGGATCTTGTGGATGCTGGGTCTGGCGCAGCGACCCAATCCGACTGGCGCCGTCCAGGAGCAGAACGCCCTGGGGGAGGAACGGAGCCTGGAGATAACGGAAAGCTTTATCAGGTTCATGGACGAGATGCCCGGCGGCTTCCTGATCTATTGCGCGGACCGGGGCGAGGAGATCATCTACGCCAACCGGGCTGTGCTGCGGATGCTGAAATGCGAGAGCATGGAAGAATTCCGAGCGCTCACCGGAAACTCCTTCCGGGGTCTGGTATACCTGGAGGACCTGGAAGAGGTGGAGGAGAGCATCCGCACTCAGATTGCCGCCAGTCAGTTCGACCTGGACTATGTGGAGTACCGTGTTCGCTGCAAGGACGGAACGATTCGATGGATCGAGGATTATGGCCACTTTATCCACAGTGAGGCGGTGGGAGATTTCTTCTACGTGTTCCTGGGGGACGCCACGGAGAAGCGTGACCGGCAGCTGATGGAGCGGAGGCTGCTGATGAATGAGGGGCTGGAGCGGGAGGAGAAGCTCCGGAGCCTCATCGAGGAGTACGATAAGGAACGCAGCCTCATCAATGAGGAGTATGTCCGGCAGCTGGAGGTCATTGAGGGGCTGAGCGTAAACTATGAATCCATCTGCTACGTGGATCTGGACCAGGACAAGATCCAGCCGTACCGGCTGAGTGAGCGCACGTCCGCGGTGTTTTGCAGCAAGCTGCACGACTGGGCTTATTCCAAATACACAGACAGCTACGTGGAGATGTGGGTCCACCCCGAGGACCGAGAGATGGTAAGCAAGGCTGTCGCGCCGGATTACATCAAGGAGAAGCTGGCGGAGAGCCGGACCTATTATTTCAACTACCGAGTGCTGGTGAGGGGGGAGCTGCAATATCTCCAGCTGCGTCTGGTGAATGTGAGCCATGACGAGGGAGTAAGCCAGGTGGTGCTGGGTTACCGCCGGGTGGATGAGGAGATCCAGCAGCAGATGGAGCAGCAGTCCCTGCTGGCGGAGGCATTGGCCAAGGCCAACCTGGCCATCACCAGCAAGAACACGTTCCTGTCCAACATGTCCCACGACATGCGAACCCCGCTCCACGCCATTTTCGGCTTTACCACTTTGGCCAAGCTGAACATCAACGACCCGGAGGAGGCGATGGACAGCCTGAACCGAGTGGAGACCGCCAGCCAGCAGCTGCTGGACATGATCGACAAGGTGCTTCAGGTATCCTCTCTGGCCGAGTCCGCCGACTTGAACGAGGTGGAGTGTAACCTGCGGGAGACGGTGGGGGATGTGTATTCCTTCCTGGAACCCCAGGCCCACGAAAAGGGCATCACCTTCCTTCTGGACTGCGGCGGTCTGCGCCATAACACGGTGTTCACCGACCGGGAAAAGCTGCGTCAGCTGATCCTCTATCTGTCCAACAACGCCCTGACCTACACCAATCCCGGCGGCCGGGTAACCATCAAGTTGGAGGAGGGTGAGGAGCTGCCCAATCAGTATGCCGTCTACCGCCTGACGGTGGAGGATACGGGCATCGGCATCGGCCAGGAGTTCCTGAATAAGCTGTTTGAGCCCTTCAGCCGGGAGAAGAACAGCACACTCAGCGGCATCCACGGCATTGG
The DNA here is from genome assembly GCA_910587395.1 of uncultured Oscillospiraceae bacterium. Taxonomy (GTDB): domain Bacteria; phylum Bacillota; class Clostridia; order Oscillospirales; family Oscillospiraceae; genus Enterenecus. The sequence continues at coordinate 17,069 of CAJULJ010000034.1, forward strand.
CCTGGGGCTGACCATCGCCAAGAACATCGTGGATATGATGGGCGGCGTACTCAATGTACAGAGCGCGGTGGGCAGGGGAAGCACCTTCACCGCCGTATTCCGTTTGCGTATCCAGGCCTGGCACAGTACCGTCCGGAAGGGAGAGGAGCTGGGGACGGCCCGGCGCATCCTGCTGGCGGAGGACAACGAGATCAATCGGGAGATTGAGATGGAGCTGCTGGGAGAGCTTGGCTTCATCATCGAGCCCGCCGAGAACGGGAAGGTGGCCCTGGACAAGATCAGAGACGTTGAGGCCGGTTACTACGACGTGGTGCTCATGGACCTGCAGATGCCGGTGATGGACGGCTGGCAGGCGTCGATGGCCATCCGCGCCCTGGACGACAAGGAGAAAGCGGAAATCCCCATCATTGCCCTGACCGCCAATGTGCTGGAGAACGACCGGCGCCGCGCAAGGGAGAGCGGCATCGACGCCCACCTGCGCAAGCCAATGGACCTGGCTCTGCTGCTGCGCACCATGGAGGAGCTGACGGGGAAGAAACGCCCGGACTGAGGCGCACCACGCCCGATTTGCGGCCTTTGTGACGCTGTATAGCAAAAAACGTGATGATTGAATAACCCGATCCGTCCTGTCTGTGGGGATGGAGGGAGGGATGAGAGGGAAGCGCCATGGAAAAAGTACTGGTGATCGATGACAGCTCGGTCCAGACCGAATTCTTGTGTTCCATTTTAAAAGACAGCTACGAGCTCACCACCTGCCACACCGCAGAGGAGGGTCTGCGAGCCGCAACGGAGGGAAATTTTTCCCTGATCCTGCTGGATGTGGTCATGCCGGGGATGGACGGGTTCCAGCTCCTCCAGGAGCTGAAGGCCACCGAGATTACCCGGTATATCCCGGTGATTCTCATCACCAGTCTGGCCGATGTGGAGCATGAGGAGCGGGGGCTGCTGCTGGGGGCGGTGGACTACGTGACCAAGCCCTTTAATCCGGTGATTATCAAGGCCCGGGTGAATACCCATATCCAGCTGTACCGCTATCAGATGCAGTTTAAGGAGCAGGCCATGGTGGACGGCCTCACCGGTGTAGCCAACCGGCGCAGGTACAAGGAGGAGAGCCTGGGCCGGTGGCGGGAGGCCATCCGGTTCGGCCTGCCGTTCTCCATCTGCATGTTTGACATTGATCAGTTCAAGGTGTACAACGACACCTTCGGCCACCCGGAGGGGGACAAGGCCATTATATCTGTGGCGAAAACAGCGTCCTCCTTTTTCCAGCGTTCCACCGACCTGTTTGCCCGGTATGGCGGAGAGGAGTTTGTGGCGGTGTTCCTGGGCAGTCAGGCGGAAACCGCCTTTGAGTTCATGAAAACCGTCCGCCAAAGCGTGGAGAGCCTGCATATCCCGCACAATCCCGAAGTGAGTCCGTGGCTGACCATCAGCGCGGGGGGAATCACCCTGCACCCCAAGGAGGGGGATAGCTATGACACCTGCTTGAAGCTGGCGGACACCATGCTGTACGACGCCAAGCGGTTTGGCCGGAACAGGGTGGTGTGGGCCAATCAGAGCGGGGAGCAGTGGCGGGAGAAATGAGCGTATCCCGGAACTGATACATAGAAGCCGTCCGGTATTTGCCGGGCGGCTTTTTTGCGAATGGCCGCAACCGCCCGCCCCAAAAGGCACTCTATATAGACAGAAGCCGGTTTCCAAGCGCCCTGCAAAGGAGTGATCCCATGACAGACCCAGACTTGGTGGAGCTGTTTCTTGCCCGGTCGGAGGAGGCGGTCCCCGCCCTGCAGGATCAATACGGCGCCTATTGCCGCGCCGTCGCCGCTCAGCTGCTCGCGGACCGCCGGGACGTGGACGAGTGCCTGAACGACTGCTGGCTGGCGGTGTGGCGGGCCATTCCTCCAACGAGGCCGGAGCGGTTCAAGGGCTGGCTGGCCGCCATCGTCCGCAACCGCGCCCTTGCCATCGGCAGGGAGAACAGCCGCCGCCCGCCCACGGTGGACGAGGGGGCGCTGGAGCTGGCCTCCTGTCTTCCACAGGGGTCCGACCCCCTGGGTGAGACGGAATACCGCGCCCTGACCCAGGCCGTCACCGAGTTTCTCCGCGCCCAGCCCAGGGAGGTCCGCGCCGCCTTTGTTCGCCGCTACTGGTACGCGGATACGGTGGAGCAGACCGCCCAGCGCCTGGGCTGGAGCGTGAGCCGAACCAAAAGCGTCCTGTTCCGCACCCGGAACAGGCTGCGTAACCAACTGCAAAAGGAGGGCTTTCTGTGAAGAAAGAACAGATTTTAGAGCTGATGAACGCCGTTCCCCCCGACCTCATTGAGGAGGCCGACATCCTGGCGCCCGCCAAGTGCCGACGCCCCGGCTTTGTCCGCACGGGCCTCATTGCCGCCTGTCTGTGCCTGGCGCTGATCGGTACCACCTTTGCCGCCGTTTACTACTTTTCAGTCCAGGTATTTTCCAACGAGGAACATGCGGGCTACAGCATTTCCGGAAGCGTGACCAAGTATTCCCTGGACAGTTTCAGTACAGAGCTTCAGGCCGCCTGCAAATCCTGGGAGGGTCCAAACCCTATCCAGCCTGAATTTGACACCTGGGATGAGGCAAAAGCGTTTCTGGGGGAGAACATCCCCTGTGTCTGGCCCGAGTTGGACCTGACCCAATTTTCTGCTCGGGTAACGCTGACACAGGATTATGACAGTCATGAGCTGATCGGCGTTGGTGTCTATCACTACGGTATCTTCAGTGATCTCTTGGTTTGCAGGGCCACGGCGGCAGTTTATGCGGAAGGTTACCCGGAAGATGTAGAATATATTGGGGGCCTGTGGGACAACCCGGAGCGGGATGTGAAATCACTGGGAACCTACACCATGGCAAATGGCACTACGGCGGAAATCGTCATGAATAACGGGACAATGCAGCACGTTGTTGATGCCGCAACCGGGGAGAACGTCCTGATGGATCTGTCATTCATCCGCGAATGCACCGGCATTTTCATCCATTCGGGCATTTTGTACCAGGTCACAATAGACGCAAGCAGCGCGGGCGATATTCCGCAGTCCGAAATCGAGGCGCGGCTCCATCAGGTGCTTGACATGTATCCCTGAAGGCGGGGCTGCTTTTTGCCGCCGGTCAGTAAAACCACCGCGGCGCAGGCAGGAACTCCCTGTCTGCGCCGCGGTGGTTTTTGTTTGATATGGGGAGGATTACTTCTTCTGGACGTACTTCAGGCAGTCCAGCATGACCGCCACCAGGATGATGACACCGGAGATTACAAATTGCAGGTTGGCGTCAATGCCCAGGGTGGTCAGGGAGTATGTCAGGGCAGTGAAGATGAACACGCCTGTCACCACACCGGAAATCTTGCCGATGCCGCCGGTGAAAGAAACGCCGCCTACGACGCAGGCCGCGATGGCATCCATCTCCCAGCCCTGTCCGTAGGAGGCAGAGCCGGAGCCCGTCATGCGGATACACTCCAACCAGGAACCGAAGCCGTACAGGATACCGGCCATGATGAACGCGCCCATGGTGACCTTAAACACCGAGATACCGGAGACGGAGGCTGCCTCGGGGTTGCCGCCCACAGCATACAGGTTCTTGCCAAAGGTGGTCTTGTTCCAGATGAACCACACGATGACCACCGCCGCCAGCGCCCACAGGACGATGGTGGGGAATTTGGTGCCGCCCTCCGGGCCTAGCTTGGGGATGATCATGTCCGGGATGCCCGGCGTATCCGCTGTTCCGGACTCAATGCCGCCGAAGGATACGCCCTTGGTGGCGTAGGTGGTCAGGCCGAAAATCATCAGCATGGTGGACATGGTGGAGATAAAGGGGTGCATCTTGAACTTGGCGGTGAAGAAGCCGGCGATGGTGGTGAAGATGGTACACAGCACGATGCACACCACCAGGGCCAGAATCACCCGGGCAATGACAGGCATGCCGGTAAAATCGAAGATGTACCCGAACACGCCGCCGGTGTTGATGCCCTTGTGCATCACGATGGTGGCGGCGGTGATACCCATGCCCATCATTCGGCCAATGGACAGGTCGGTGCCGGCCAGCATGATGAGGCCAGCCACGCCCAGGGCCAGGAACATCCGGGGAGAGGCCTGCTGAAGAATGTTCAGGATATTGTTCGGCGTGAGCAGATCGACCTTCTTGACGGTGGGGGCCAGGATACACATGGCGATAAAAACCACGGCGATGGCCAGATACAGGCCGTTGCGCAGCAGGAAATTCCGGATATTGAAATTATACTTGTAGTTTTCCCACCGCTGGGCCGCCGATTCGCCAAAGGTGAATTTGGACATACGCAGCAGGTCGATCAGGTGGTACTGGTGTTCAAAGGCAGCGTGCCTGTGATCCTTCACGTCCTGGAGGTCCTTGGCCAACTGCATCTTTGCGTCGAACAGACGGTTCTTGTGGACATACTTCTCGTCCTTGATTTCCTGGGCGTCGGTGAGCTTGGCCACCGTCTCCTGGTGGGCCTTGTTGAGCTGCTCCACAGTGGCTTGATACTTGGCCTGGGCCTGGGCCTTCTCCTGGACGCAGCTTGCCTCCACAGCCTGGAAATACTTGTTGTAGTTGGCCTTCAGATAGCCCTCGGCGCCGGCGATGAGCTTGGCGATCTCATTCTTGTTCTTGGCTTCCACAGCCTTGGCCTGCTCCAGCTCCTTCTGGAGCTTGGCACGCCGGGCTTCCTTTTCCTGGGCGGTGTAGATGCGGTCCCGCTTCAGGCTGTCCAGGGCGCTCTGGATGTCGATGACCCGGTCCGTGCCGTCTTTCCGCAGGGCATTAATCTGTTCCTGAATCCCGCCGACGTAGTCATCGATCGGCCGGCGGAGTTCTCTCTCCTGCTCCGCAGTTAGAATCTTTGTTTGATCTGCCATACTTGGTTCCCCCCTCACAGATATTTCGCGCTGAGCCGCAAAAGCTCTTCCTGATCGGTCTCCGCCGTGTTTACAATGCCCGAGAGATAGCCGTTGGACATCACGCCGATCCGGTTGGTAATGCCGAGAATCTCCGGCATCTCAGAGGAGACGACGATAATCGTCTTGCCCTGTTTCGCCATTTTGATAATCAGCTCGTAGATTTCATATTTGGCGCCCACGTCGATGCCCCGGGTGGGCTCGTCCATCATAAAGACCTGGGGCTCCCGCTCCAGCCACTTGCCAAAGATCACCTTCTGCTGGTTGCCGCCGGACAGGCTGGCGATCATGTCGTCCGGGCCCATGCACTTGGTGCGCATGGTCTTGATCTCCTTGCTGGTGGCCTTCACCATCTTGGAGTCGGACAGCGCGAGACCGGACTTGTACTGCTCCAGGCTGGCGATGGTGGTATTGAAGGTCAGGTCGCACTTGAGGAACAGGCCGTTTGCCTTGCGCTCTTCGGTAATCATGGCGAAGCCGTGCTCAATGGCTTCTTTGGCATTGCTGAAGTTCATCAGCCGGTTTTTGAAATAAACCCGGCCCGATGCACGGGTGCGTACGCCGAAGATAGTCTCCAGCAGCTCGGTGCGCCCGGCGCCCACCAGTCCGTACAGGCCGAAGATTTCTCCCTCGCGCACCTCAAAGGAGACGTCCTGGAGGTGGGGGGCAAACTTGGTGGACAGGTGCTGAACGGACAGGATGGGCTCCCCCGGCGTGTTATCCACGGGCGGGAAGCGGCTCTCCAGGGAACGCCCCACCATGGCGGCGATCAGTTCGTTCATGTTGGTGTCCTGGGCGGCCTTGGTCATGACCAGGTTACCGTCCCGCAGCACTGAGATCTCGTCGCAGATCTCAAAAATCTCGTCCATCTTGTGGGAAATGTAGATCAGCGAAATGCCCTGCGACTTCAGCATCCGCATCATCTCAAAGAGCTTTTCCACCTCCTGAACCGTCAGGGAGGAAGTGGGCTCGTCCAGCACGATCACCTGGGAGTTGTAGGAAATCGCCTTGGCAATCTCACACATCTGCCGCTGGGAAACGGACATGTTCCGCATGGGCTGGTTCAGGTTCACCGTCATGCCCAGCTTGCGGAACAGCTCGGCGGCCTTCTTTTTCATGCTACCCTCGTCTACAATACCCGCAGAGTTGGTGGGGTAGCGGCCCAGAAACAGGTTGTCAACCACGCTCCGCTCCAGGCACTGGTTCAGCTCCTGGTGAACCATAGCGATTCCGTTTTCCAGGGCGTCCTTCGGACCGGAAAAGCTGATTTCTTTCCCGTTTAGATAGATTTTTCCCTCGTCCTTCTGATAAGTGCCGAACAGACATTTCATCATGGTGGACTTGCCGGCGCCGTTCTCGCCCATCAGCCCCATGACAGTTCCGCGCTTCAGATCCAGATTGATATGGTCAAGCACCCGGTTCCGGCCGAAGGACTTGCTCATACCACGGATCGACAGGACGACATCGCCTTTTACATCAGCCATTCTCGTCTCTCCTGTTATGCAGATTAGCAGTCTCAGCTAAGGCGCTGATTCCGCCGGGTTTTTCCTCAAAAATGTATCAGGGAGAGTTCTTTCTGCCGCACGGAGTTTTCCCTCCTCCGAACGGAGAATTCCCTCTCCCTGATAGCGGTTCATTTACTTGTCAGCGGGGAGACGGTTTCCCGGCTCCGCCCGCCGGCCTTACTGGTTGAGCAGGGCGGTGTAGGAGGCGGAGTTGTCGGTCTTAACCATGTTGATGGCGAAAGCGTCATACTGGCTGGGGTTGCCCAGACGATTGGTGATGTTGGCCTCGGTCTGGCCGTCGCCGCCGATGTACTCCACGTTCAGGTTCAGAATGTCGTCGTAGTTCTGGAGCAGGGGCTGATAGGTGGCGCTGAGGAAGTTATCAGCGGAGTTGTAGATGTTCAGCCACACGCTCTTGGTGGGATGGGCGTCATCCTTCAGCTGGTTGCTCACGGGGGCGTAGGGCTTGGTGGCGTCCAGGAAGTCCTGATAGTTCTCAGCGGTGACGGCGGCGTTCAGGGCGTAGTAGGAGCGCTCGGCGTCCACATACTTGTACACGTCGTCGCTGAGTACGTTGCCCGCATCATCGGCGGTGCCGATACCGGTGTCGATGTCCACGCCGTCCAGGGCGTTGCGCAACACGCGCAGAGTCAGGTAGGCCTGCACGTCGGCGTGCTGGCTGATGGTGCCGCCGTAACCGTCGGCGATGGCGGCCACAGCGTCGGCGTTGGCGTCATAGCCGAAGGTGGGAACCTTGTTCTCCTTGGACCAGGCGTTGAACATGGCCATGCCCATGCCGTCGTTGTTGGAGGCCACGATGTCGATCTGGTCGCCGAAGGTGGACACCCAGGTGCCGATGGTGTTGCCGGCGGTGGCGGCATCCCAGGTGGCGCCGGCGGAGTTCTTCATCTCCTGAGAGGCCAGCTCGCGGACGGTGTACTCTTTGCCGCCGATGGTCAGCTTGCCATCCTGGACGGCGGTGGCGCTGCCGTCAGCATTGATGCCCACGGCGTCGCTCTTGACGGCGCCGCCATCCTCAACGGCGGTGCCCAGAGCCTTGCGGACGCCCCGGGTGCGGGCGATGGAGTCGTTGTGGCCGATGTCACCGATGGCCAGCACGTAGCCGATGACGCCGTCGCCGTTGCGGTCGATCTCGTCGATGTGGGCGGTGATGTAGTCCAGGATCATCTGGCCCTGGAGCTCAGCGCCCTGAACGGCGTCAAAGCCCACATAGTAGGTGTCCTTGTTGAAGCTCAGGGCGTCCATGTCCAGTTCGCCGGTGGAGCTGTTGGAGGGCTGACGGTTGAACCACACCAGGGGCTTATCCTTGTTGGCCACGTCGCCGGCAGGGCCCTCGGGAGCCTTGGACTCGTCAGAGGGAGCGGCGCTGTTGGTCTCGGGGGCTTTGCTGGTGTCGCCGTCGGCATTGTTGCCGCAGGCGGCCAGACTCAGCACCATAACCAGCGCCAAGAGCATTGCAAGAGCTTTTTTCATAAACTATTCTCCTTTTCCTTGAGTGATTTAGACAAAAGTGAACCAGCTTTTCAGCGGTCTTTCATCTAATCCATCTATCATTCTAATAGAAAGCGCATCAAAATGCAAGAGGAAATTTCGTTGTATTTGGTATAATTTCTCATTCAGCCGGTACGTGTGTATCAAGGCCGGTCCGAGAAGGCCGTATTCGGCGGACAGATTCTCCTCTTGACACCGCGGTCCGCCTGTGCTAACATGAAAACAAACCAACGGTTTGTTTGGGAGGGTGAGCCTGTGGGACGGGGCAAATATCCGGAGATGACGATACAGAGAATTCTGGATACGGCAGAGCGGCTGTTCATAGAAAAGGGCTATGACGCCGCGTCCCTCCAGGACATCATTGATGCCACAGGGCTGTCCAAAGGGGCCATCTACCACCATTTTTCCTCCAAGGAGGACATTTTTTACTCCGTGTGCGACCGCATCGGCCAGCGCAACAGCCAAGTGCTGGCCCAGGTCCGGGATGACCCGGCCCTGAATGGCCTGGACAAGCTGCGGGCTATTTTCAAAGCGTCCCTCCAGCCGGAGCGCCAGGCCAAAATGTTCTGTATGATGCCCTACCTGCTGGACAACGCCAAGTTTCTGGCCACCGAGCTGCGCAGCATCTTCTCCGAGGTGGTGCCCGAGTTCGTGGAGCCCATCATCCGCCAAGGCATGGCGGACGGCTCCATCCTCACCGACCAGCCCAGGGCGCTGGCGGAGGCCATGATTCTGCTGTCCGACGTGTGGATCAACCCCATCGTCCAACCCACCACCCCGGAGGAGATTCGGGAGCGGTGCGCCATGTATAACCAGCTTTTCCGCTCCTTCGGCATCGACGGACTCATTAATGAGGAGGTCGTGAAGACTCTGGAGGACTATGGCAGGCTGGTACACGATCCATCCCCGGAGGGGAAAAATTGTATCTGAAAAGGAGCGCCTGAAAGGGCGGCTTCTTTTTGGAAATATAAAAACCGACGGTCGGTTTATAAAGGAGAATCCACCATGAAAAAAACACAGACGCCCCTGTTCCGCCGGGATTTCACCCTGGTGCTCATCGGGCAGATCATTTCCCTGTTCGGCAGCGCCATCCTGCGCTTCGCGCTGCCTCTGTATCTGCTGAGGGAGACCGAATCCGCCGCGCTGTTCGGTGCGGTGGGGGCGGCGGCCTTTCTCCCCGCCGTGCTGTGCTCCCCCATCGGCGGAGTGGCGGCGGACCGGGTGAACAAGCGGAATATCATGGTGGCGCTGGATTTTTCCACAGCGGGCCTGGTTTTGGCGTACACGCTCCTGCTGGAGCGGGCGCCGCTGGTGCCGCTGATGATCGTCTGCCTCATGCTGCTGTACGGCATCGCGGGGGCCTACCAGCCCGCCGTCCAGGCCAGCATCCCCCTGCTGGCGGAGCCGGAGCGGCTCACCGCCGCCAACGCGCTCATCAATATGGTGAGCACCCTGTCCGGCCTGCTGGGGCCGGTGGTGGGGGGCGTGCTGTTCGGGGCCTTTGGCATCCGGCCCATTTTGTGGGTGAGTATTGGATGCTTTTTCCTGTCCGCCGTCATGGAGCTCTTGATTCATATCCCGCACCAGCCCCGGACGGGAGAGGGGAGCGTGCTGGACACCGTGAGGCGGGACCTGGGGGAGAGCTGGCGGTTCATCCGCAGGGAAAAGCCGGTGTTTCTATCCGTCATGGCGGTGCTGGCCCTGTTCAACCTGGCGCTGTCCGCCGCCCTGATCGTGGGCATCCCGGTGGCGGTGGTCCAGGTGCTGGGCATGAGCGATGCCCGGCTGGGGCTGACCCAAGCTGCCATGGGGCTGGGCGGACTGTTCGGCGGCGTGCTGGCGGCCTGCCTGGGAGAGCGGCTGAGGCTGCGGCAGGGAGGCGCCATCCTGCTGGCGGCCAGCCTGACGGCGGCGGGGATGGGAGCGGCCCTGCTGCCAGGGGTGCCGGATTCTATGGGCTGGTGGGTGGTGACGGTCATGAGCTTTGCCATCATGGTGCTGTCCACCCTGCTGGTGGTGGTGCTCACCGCCGCCGTCCAGCGGGAAACACCAACCGAGCTGCTGGGCAAGGTGATGGCCTTCATCATGGCGGTGTCCAACTGCGCCTCCCCGCTGGGACAGGCCGTCTATGGGGGGCTGTTCGAATGGTGTGCTCCCTGGGTGGTGCTGCTGGGGGCGGCGGGGACTGCCGCAGTGACGGCGATATGCTCCCGGAGGGTGTTCCGGGCGCTGGAGACGGGGCTACCCCCGCAGTGAGCGCTGTCCCTCAGGCCTGCTCACCCGCCTTTTCCGCGTTCATAGAATGCTGGTCCGGCGCCAGGGGCACCGGCATGGCCCCGCAGGGGTCCGGCCCGAGGCTCCGGAGGGCGCTCCGACGAAACAGGGAGAACTGGGGGGCCATTTCTCTACGAATGCTTTGCGGCTCCTCCCCAGGTCCCTTCACGGTCAGCGGCTTGAGCCGCTTCCTGCGGCAAAAGCCGCCCGGCTCTCTCCGCGATTTTTTTACGATACTCCGAGGGAGCGCAGCCCTTCAACGTACGGAAGGTTTTGGAAAAATAGCTGGCGTCCTGGAAGCCGCATCTGGCGCCGATTTCGGAGACGCTCAGCTCAGACGCGGACAGAAGCTCCGCCGCCTTTTGAACGCGGTACTGAATCACATATTGAATGGGCGTCTGGCCGATGATGCTTCGGAAGCACCGCAGGCACTCGCTTTCGCTGACCATGGCGCTGTGGGCGATGGCGGCGGTGCTCAGCTCTGAGGTGTAATGGCTGCGGATATATTCCAGCATAAGCTTCACCCGGCCCTCCTCCCGCAGGGCTTTTCCAGACCGGGGCATCCGGGTGTCGGGCTGGTGGCTGGACAGCAGAAATACCAGCCTGGACAGCGCGTCCCGGGTCCAAAACTCATAGCCTGGAGGTTCCTGCGCGCAGCTTATCCAGGCGGCCTCGACGGCCTGGACCGCCTCCCGGTGCCAGAGCTCAGAGCCGTCAAAGCAGACGCATTCCTGTCTCTGAGCCTCAATCAGCGGCTGGAGATAGCCGGTCCAGAAAATGCTGTCCGGTCCGCCGCCCACCAGCCTGGGATGAAACACCGCCGAGTGGAGCCGGCATACCGGCTGCCCATGGCTCCAGGCCGCGTGGAGCACCCCGGAGTTGACGAATGCGCCTTCGCCCTGCCGCAGGATGAAGCGCTGCGTTCCAGCCGCTACGACGGCTGTGCCCTCCGACACCACCAGTACCTCCAGCTCTGTATGCCAGTGCCAGGGGACAGGAGTCCCTGTCAAATCGTCATGGTAACAGGCGACGGGGAATTGAGCGCAGCCGTGCTGCGCCAGCTCCCGGCCACAGTCATCGGTTTTTGCATCGCACAGCATAAGCGCCATACCGGGCCTCCTCATTTTGGCGGAATATTTACAGTATTCGGCCGTTTGGTCATAAGCGCGTTTCTTTTTAGCGGGTATTATTTTATCACGAAACACGGAGGAGCGCAACCGGGTACATCTTAACGCCGCCTCCGCAAAGCTTGAGACGCAGAATAACCCCGCCCAGTCTGCCAAGTCTCAAACACTCGTTCGAATTGGGCGGGGCCGTTCAAAATTGGCACGGCGCGGATGGCGGGAACGGGAGAGCGGTTACGGCAAAAGGTTCGGCGTGGGATATGGTTTCTTCTTTTCTGCCGGATGGACGGGCCCGATGGAGCGGCCCATATGGATTTTGGGTGCCAGCACATAGGAGTAATTTTTATCCTCGCAGTCCCGGTTGCGGATCATCCGCATCAGGCGGGAGGCCACCTCCCGGCCGATCTCCCGGCCCTGGTGGATGGAGCAGGTGACGCCCTCCGCCGCCCAGTTCGGGCCGGAATAGTCGAAGCACACCAGCGAACAATCCTCCGGCACCCGCCGGCCCTGCTTGTCCAGCACCTGACGCACCAGACGGTAAATCATGTAGTTGCAGCACACGATGGCGGTGCAGTGGGGAAGCCCTCTCAAAAAACGGTCGATGGACCGGGTGAACCGAACGTCGTGGGCCTCGTTGGAGATACACCACTTGATGTAATCGTCCTGGTACTCGACTCCATTCTGACGCAGGGCCTCCACCATTCCCTGGAACTTTTCGATGCTCTGGTAGTTGTCGTAGACAAAAATACCCGCGATATGCCGGTGGCCCGCCTGGATCAGCGGCCCGATGAGCTCCCGGGCGCACCGCAGGTCGTTGATCACCACCCGGGGGTATTTCAGATTTTTATAGTAGTTGTTGTAAAAGATCACCGGGATGCGTTTCTGATAGATCTTTTGATAGCAGTCCAGATTGGGGTTGAGGAGGCTTGCCTTCACTCCGTCCACAATGAAGCCTTGAAAGCCCTGGCTGGTCACCGACTGGAGGCAGCGGCGTTCGTTGGCAAATTTGTTGTCCGTCAAAAAGGTGCGCAGGTCCACCTGATCCGGGGGCAGGATGCTGCGAATGCCGTCCATCAGGCTGGAGTTGGCGTCGCCGTCCTGTCCCTGGAGGATCAGGCCGATCTTGATCCGGCCCGCGCTGCCGCCGGGCTCCCAGGACAGGGCCCGCTCCTTGTTGATGTAGGTGCCGCTGCCCTTGACCTTGCGCAGCAGGCCCTCCTGGGTCAGGCAGTCCAAGGCGGCGCGGACCGTTTCCCGGCTGACGGACAGCCGGCGGCTCAGGGCGTTTTCCGAGGGGATGCGGGTGCTGCTGGAAAACTTGTTCTCCTCAATGTAGGCCCGCACCCACTGGTATACCATTTCCCACTTTCGGTCCCTGGCGTTCATAGGCTCTCCCCTCCGCGTCAGAGCATACAGCCGCAAGGGCGGCCATGGCCGCCCTTGCGCAGTTTTCAGTCCGTAATGACGGGCCGGGTTCCCTCCGCCCGCTCAATCCACGCTGCCAGACGCGTACGCAGATCAGCCTTCACCTGGACATAGGCGGGGTTTTCTACCACATTGTCCAGCTGCCAGGGGTCTTTCTTCAGATCGTACAGGAAGTCGTCGGCGTAAGTGTCTGAGGCGGCCGCCTCACCGCCGTTGACGCCGGGGGCATAGACCGAATAGAGGTAATCCGGCGTGCGGATGCACCGGCCCACCCGGCTCTCCGAAATCTGGGCAAACACCTCGTTTGGTCTATTATGGTCCTTTTTCTCCACCACGTCAAGGAGGTTTTCGCCAATCATGGCGTCCCCCACGTACACCCCGGCCAGGGCCAGGATGGTCTTGGGCAGGCT
>CAJULJ010000035.1 GCA_910587395.1 uncultured Oscillospiraceae bacterium
TCGTCACCGGCGTAAACTGTAACCGGGACACCGCTTTTCAGGAAATGCAGGCGGTCAAGGAGCGGTTTGGCAAGACGGGCGGTAACGTGGCCTATCACGCCTACCAAAGTTTCAAACCCGGTGAAGTCACCCCGGAGCTGTGCCACCAGCTTGGGGTGGAACTGGCGAAGCGGATGTGGGGCGATGAATATCAAGTGCTTGTCGCCACCCACTTCAACACCGGCACCTATCATAACCACTTTGTCGTCAATTCCGTGGGCCTGTGGGACGGCAGGAAATTCAACTGCGGTAAACGGACCTACTATCAGTTTCGCCAGCTATCGGACGATTTATGCAGGGAATACCAGCTTTCCACCATCAAAAATCCGAAAGGGAAAACACCCCGAAGCATTTACTTTGCTGAAAAGAGGGGCGAACCCACCAAGTACAACCTGATGCGGGAAGCCTTGGACGCCGCCCTCAAGGTCAGCGTGGACGGGAACGACCTGCGGAAAGCCCTCCGGGAGCAGGGCTACGAGCTGGACGCCAATCCCGCCCACAAGTACGCCACCCTGCGGCGGATCGGCAGTAAAAAGGCGGTGCGATTGTACCGGTTGGGGGAGGAATACGACCTCCCAGCCCTTCGGGAGCGAATCGAGGAAAACCGCCAGCGGTATGCCTATGACCTGGGTTATCAGCGGTATAAACCTATTCCCGTCCAGCGGCCACGGCCCAGGCGCTTACGAGTAAAAGGCTCTTTCAGCACAGTAAAGAAGATTGGTGGTTTCCAGGGGCTGTATTTCCACTACTGCTACTGTTTGGGTATTCTTCCCAAAGGGAGCAAGCACCGCCCTCTATCCCCGGAACTGCGGGAGGAATGCCGTCACCTGGACGCAATCAGCCAACAGGCGCAGTTGATTTGCCGGGAAAAGCTGGACACAGTGGAGGATGTTGCAGACTTTATCAGCGGAAAACAGGCCGAAATGAAGGAGTTGGGAGCCGCCCGTCAGAAGTGCTATAACCGCCTGCGCCGCTGTGACAATGGGGCGGAGATTGCCCAAATCAAGGCCCAGCGTGACCGGCTGACGGCGGCGATGGCCGCCTGCCGAAAGAATATCAAAACCGCCGAAAGCGTACTCTCCCGGAGTGACCAGCTGAAAGAGAATTTAAAGCTGGAACAGGAAATGCAGGCCCAGCGCATGGGCCGAGCGTCGCACAGGAAACGTGAAAGGAGTGTTGCCAGATGAGCGTATTTCAGATTGAATTGACAGAAAAACAGTGGGAAATCGTTGAGGAAGTATGGGCCAGCGTGGAAAAGGAAATGGCGCACCTCGCTACATTGAGTCGGGAGCAGCGCCTTGCATGGTTCCGAGAGCATCAATATCCCCGCCCTATCAGTTTTGAGCGGGAGATCGGTGGCACCGTCTACACCGTCAACGCCCATTTCAGCAAGGGCGCTGAAACCGCAGACGGGAAAGTAAATCGTATCCTCAGCCGAAATATCGCACTGTAAAGTGTTGAAGTCTTGCGCCGGATGTGGTATGATAGTGATACCCTGCAATTCATATCACATCCGGCTGCGGAAAGGAGCGTATTTTGAAAAAGAAGCAGCCAAATAATCAGAGAATTACAGCATTATATGCCAGATTGTCCCGTGACGATGAAAAAGAGGGTATCTCAGGCAGCATCCAGAATCAAAGGGCCATTTTGGAGAAATTCGCCAGTGATAACTGTCTGCCTAACCCAAGATTTTTCTTTGATGACGGCTACTCAGGTGTTTCGTTCACAAGACCGGCCTTTATGGAAATCATGGAACTGGCTGAACAGGGGCTTGTGGCAAATCTCGTTGTAAAAGACCACTCCCGGCTGGGCCGGAACCGCCTTGTGGTGGGCCAGCTTCTGGAAGAAGATTTTGTACGGTTGAATGTGCGGTACATCGCCATCATGGACAACATCGACACCTCCAATGGGGTCAGCGATATCGTTCCCATGCAGGATTTATTCAACGAATGGCACGCAAAAAATACCAGCGATAAGGTACGCCGTGTCATGCAGAGCCGTGGCAACGCCGGGATACCACTCACTACTAACCCACCTTTTGGGTACAAGAAAGACCCGGAGGACAAAAACAAATGGCTGGTGGATGAGCCAGCGGCAGAGGTAGTACGGCGAATTTTCCAAATGTGCATTAGCGGCCTGGGGCCAACCCAGATCGCCAAGCGGCTGAAAGCTGGCAGTGTGCTGACGCCCAGCGAATACCAGCGCAGTGTCGGTGTAAATTGCCCAACCAAACTCCCCGAGTATCCGCACAAATGGTGTTCTCACACAGTAGCGGAAATTCTGGACAGACAGGAGTATGTGGGTGATACAGTGAATTTCCGCACCTACCGCCAGTCATTCAAGCAGAAAAAGCAGTTGGACAGGCCGCAGGAGGAATGGAAAATCTTCACCGACACCCATCCCGCTATCATTGATCGGGAAACCTTTGCCCTTGTCCAAAATCTCCGTCAGCACCGCCGCAGACCTACAAGGACGGGCGCTGTGAGTATGTTCTCCGGGCTTCTCTACTGCTCCGACTGCGGCAGTAAGCTGGGGTACAGCGCGACCAACAACTACAAGCGAGAGCAAGCCTATTTTTTCTGTTCCGGCTACCGTAAAAATACCGACCTGTGTTCCGCTCACTACATTCGGGAGAGGGTTGTGGAACAGCTTGTCCTTGAGGGACTGCAAAGACTCTTATGGTATGTCCAGGTCTATGAAAAGCGGTTTGCCCAGGAGCAAATGGAGCGGTTTGGCCTGCAAGAGAAAAAGGAACTGTCTGCCAGAAGCCGGGAGTTGGACAAAGCTAAACAGCGAGTGTCAGAGATTGACCGTATCATTCAAAAGATCTACGAGGATTTGACCAAGGGACTGCTTACCGAGGAACGTTTTGCCACGCTGACGGTATCGCTGGAAAATGAGCAGAAGCAGTTGAAAGCGGCAATCCCTGAGATGGAGGCCACTCTGGACGCAACCACGGATAAGGCTGCTGACTTGCAGCGGTTCATTGAGCGGGCCAGACAGGTGACCCAGCTGACGGAGTTAACACCTGAGATCGTCCATGAATTCATTGATAAGATCGTGGTATCCAAGCCGGAGAAGATAGATGGCAAGCGGCATCAGCGGGTAGATATCTATTACAACACTATTGGCCTTTGGACAGCGCCGGAACCGGAAACGCTGGAACAGGAATATATGGCCTATTATCAGGCCATGCAGAAGCGTAGGAAAAAGACAGCGTAGCCGAAGCTACGCCGTCCAAATAGGTAACTTGTCGTTTACGGCCCCCGGTTGGGGCAACTTCCTTACGGGAGTTGCCCCAACGGCAGCGGTCCTGCTCATCGCGCTGCTGCTGTCCCTGTGTGGGTGCGGCTCGTCGGACGGCAAGACGCACCTGACCTTCCAGATCTGGGACACGGCGCAGCGCTCCGGTATGCAGGCCATGTGCGACGCCTACACCGCCCAGCACCCCGATGTGGTCATCGACGTGCAGGTGGTCAGTTGGAACGAATACTGGACCAAGCTGGAGGCCGCCGCCGAGTCCAACACGATGCCCGACATCTTCTGGATGCACACCAACCAGCTTCTGTACTACGCCGATTTCGGCATGCTGGCCGATGTGACCGACCTGTACAACGATGTGGAGAGCGGTTACTATCAGAACCACTTCTCCGACATCTCCCTGGGCAACGTCAGCGGTTCCGACGGGCGCTACTACGGCGTGCCCAAGGACAAGGATAACGGCGTGCTGGTGTATAACAAAGAGATGTTCGACCAGGCCGGTGTGGCCTATCCCGACGACGACTGGACCTGGGACGACCTGACGGACGCCTCCCAGAAGATCTACGACGCCACCGGGAAATACGGCTACCTGGCCTATCTGGACGATCAACTGGGCTACTGGTCCTACGTCTACCAGAACGGCGGCTACATCCTCAGCGCCGACAAGACCGCCTCTGGCTTCAACCAGCCCGGCGGCAAGGAGGCCATGGAGTTTTACATCGGGCTGCAAAAGAACGATTGGTGCCCTGACCAGAACTTCTTCACCCAGAACGGCGCGGGCGCCACGTTCTGGTCCGAGCGGGGCGCCATGTTCATGGAAGGCTCCTGGAGCCTGCTGGGCGCTCTGGAGAACAACCCCAAAATGGACGGCAAGTGGGACATCGCCAAGCTGCCCAAGGCCCCCAACCCGGTCCATACGGACGAGAGCCTGGACCAGGACGGCCGGGCCTGTATGTCCAACGGCCTGTGCTACTCCACCGGCGCCCACGGCAAAAAACTGGACATCGCGCTGGACGTCATCAAATACTTCGGCACCGAGGAGGCGCAGATCATTCAGGGCGAATCCGGCGCGGCTATCCCCGCCTATCTGGGCACCGAAGAGAGCTGGCGGAAAGCTTGGGATAAGTTCGACTATAAAATCAACATCGACTGCATCTTTGAGCAGTTCGACTACGCCATCCAAGTGCCTTACAACTCCGCCAGCCCCCGCTGGAAGAGCCAGGTGCTGGACGTGCTGACTCAGATCTATGCCGGAAACCAGGACGTTGACGCCGGCCTGGAGAAGATCGAGAGCATCGTCAACACGGAAACCCAGAAAAAACTGGCCGATAACTGAGAGGAGGGCGTACTGTGAAAAGAAAATTGTCCGTCGCCGAGCGGCGGGAGGAAAACTGGGGCTGGATCATGGTGGCCCCCACCATCATTGGCCTGTTCGTGCTGAACATCTGGCCTTTTATCCAGACCATCTATACCAGCTTCTGCGAGCACCTGGGCTTCGGCCACTACAAGTTCATCGGCTTAAACAACTACATTGAGATGTTCCAGACCCCCGAGTTCTGGAAGGCCACCTGGAACACCGTCAAGTTCTGTATCCTCACCGTGCCCGTCGGCGTGATCCTGGCCCTGTTCGTGGCCATGCTGCTGAACACCAAGGTGAAGTTCAAGGGCGGCTTCCGCACCATCTTCTTCCTGCCCCTGGTGTGCGCCCCCGCCGCCATCGCCATGGTGTGGCAGGTCATCTTCAACGGCGACAGCGGCATCCTGAACCAGCTCCTGGGCACCAACATCCAGTGGATCACCAATCCCAAGACCGCCATCGTGGCCGTGTCCATCGTCTCCATCTGGAGCAGCGTGGGCTATGACGCGGTGCTGCTGCTGGCCGGTTTGCAGAACATCCCCAAGACCCTCTATGAGGCCAACAGCATCGACGGCGCGGGCAAGGTCCGGCAGTTCTTCACCATCACGCTGCCCATGGTCTCCCCCACCATGTTCTCCGTGCTCATCATGCGCCTGATGGCCTCCATGAAGGTGTACGACCTGATCTACATGATGTCCGACGACACCAATCCGGCCATGGCCGATATGCAGAGCCTGATGTACCTGTTCTACCGCTCGTCTTTTGTCAGCGGCGACCGCGGCTACGGTTCCGCCATCGTCATCTGGACCGTGGGCTTGATCCTTCTCGTGACCCTGTTCCAGTTCTGGGCCCAGAAGAAGTGGGTCAACTACGACATTTAAGGAGGAATCTGGAATGAAAAGTGTAAATTCGCTGCATCGCTCTTACGCCATTGCCAAATTCCTCACCTACTTCGCCCTGATCGTGGGCGCCCTCATTATGATCTTTCCCTTCGTGTGGATGGTCCTCACCAGCTTCAAGACCCAGGCGGAGAGCGTGAGCATTCCGGCCACCTTCTTCCCCTCCGAGTTTCGGCTGGACGGCTACAAAAAGGTCCTTGAGAACCTGCCCTTCGTCAAACTGTACTGGAACACCATCCTGCTGGTATTCCTCCGCGTGGTCTTCGCTATCGCCTTCAGCTCCATGGCGGGCTACGCCTTTGCCAAGCTGAAGTTCCGCGGCAAGAACATCCTGTTCACCATCGTGCTGATGCAGATGTCCCTGCCCAGCCAGATTTTCATCATCCCCCAGTACCAGATGGTGGCAAAGCTGGGATTGGTCAACACCATCGCGGGCCTGGTGTTCCCCGGCCTGGTCAGCGCCTTCGGCGTGTTTTTCCTCCGGCAGACCTATATGGGCATCCCGGAGGAGATTGGCGAGGCCGCCTATCTGGACGGATGCAACCAGTTCCAGACCTTTTACAAGGTCATGTTCCCCCTGACCGGCACCTCTGTGGCCGCCCTGACCATCTTCACCGCCGTATTTGCCTACGGCGATCTGATGTGGCCCCAGATCGTGAACAATGACATCAATATGTTCACCCTGTCCGCCGGCCTGTCCACCCTGCGGGGCATGGACACCACCAACTTCCCCATGCTGATGGCCGGTTCCCTGCTGGCTATGCTCCCCATGGTCGTCCTGTACCTCATCTTCCAGCGTCAGTTTGTGGAAGGCATTGCCGGTACTGGCGGCAAATAAAACCCGCGCCTTCTCCCCTTTGTCCAACAGCCCCGGCGCGTAAGCACCGGGGCTGTTGGTTTCAAACGGCGGACCCAAACCTTGCGCTCCCGCGGAAAATGCTCTATAATCATCACGTCATATTTTACTTTTCGTCAGAGGAGGGGCCTCTATGATCATTCTTGACCAGGAAAACAAACTTATCACTCTGCACACCAAAAATACCACCTACCAGATGAAGGTCTGGGACTATAACGTGCTGCTGCACAGCTACTACGGTCCTCGTATTTCGGGCGGCGACCTGTCCTATCTTCTTCGCTGCAAGGACCGGGGGTTTTCCCCCAACCCCAATGAAGCGGGAAGCGATCGAACCTTTTCCCTGGACACGTTCCCACAGGAATACTCCACCTGCGGCGTGGGGGATTTCCGCTTGCCTTCCATCGCATTGGAGCTCCCCAATGGGAGCCGGACCGCAGATCTGAGGTATGTGGACAGCGAGGTACGCAGAGGCAAGTATGCGTTGGAAGGTCTGCCCTCCTTCCACGGCACGGAGGAAGAATGGGATACCCTCTCGGTCACGCTGACCGACGCCGCCGCGCAGGTAGAGGTCGAATTGCTCTATGGCGTGTTGGAGAAGTATGATCTGATCACTCGGGCCGTCAGGATCATTAACCGGGGGAATGGAATGGTTCGCCTGTGCAGGTGCGCTTCGCTGTGCCTGGACTTTGTCCGCTCCGATTTGGATATGATCACATTTAACGGCGCCCATGTCATGGAGCGTTGTCCGAGCCGCACCCATCTGCACCCTGGCATTCAAAGCGTGGACAGCACCCGGGGAGCTTCCAGCCATCAGCATAACCCCTTTGTTATCCTGTGCGACCGAAACACAGATGAGGACCATGGTCTGTGCTATGGCGCCATGCTGCTGTACAGCGGCAATTTCCAAGCGGCAGCAGAGCTGGATCAGTTTGAGAATTCGCGCTTGGTCATGGGTATCAGTCCCCGCCAATTCAGTTGGACGCTTGAGCCTGGAAAATGCTTTACGGCTCCGGAAGCGGCCCTGATTTGTTCTCCTGCCGGCTTTGGACAGATGAGCCGGCAGTTCCATCGAAGCATCCGCCACAACCTGATTCACGATCCCTGGAAGGGCCGCCGCAAGCCGGTACTCATCAACCATTGGGAGGCCACGGAGATGTACTTCACCGCGGACAAGCTGGTGGACATCGCTAAGGAAGCTCCTCATCTGGGAATTGAGCTGTTCGTCATGGATGATGGCTGGTTCGGAGCGCGCAATAGCGACAATGCCGGTTTGGGGGATTGGACCGTCAACGAAGAGAAGCTCCCCGGCGGCCTTGAGGCACTGGTTCCCCGCATCAAAAAGCTGGGGATGGAATTCGGCATCTGGATCGAGCCGGAGATGGTCAATGAGGACAGTGATCTTTACCGCGCCCATCCGGACTGGGCACTCAGTGTCCCGGGCCGCAAGCCCAGCCGGGGCCGGGAACAGCTTGTGCTGGATTTCTCACGGCGGGATGTGCGGGATCATGTATATGAGCAGATCAAGGCGGTCCTGTCCAGCGCCGATATCTCTTATTTGAAATGGGACATGAACCGGAGCCTCACTGAAGTGTGGTCCGCCGCTCTGCCCGCGGACCGGCAGGGAGAAGTTTATCATCGCTATGTCCTGGGCGTATATGAGTTCGCAGAGCGTCTGCGCAGGGATTTCCCCGATATGCTCATTGAGGGGTGCTGCGGCGGGGGCGGCCGCTTTGACGGCGGTATGCTCTATTACACCCCCCAGATCTGGTGCAGCGACAACTCGGATGCGGTAGACCGTTTGCGCATTCAGTATGGCACCTCTTTCTGCTATCCGGTTTCCACTATGGGCGCCCATGTTTCCGCAGTGCCTAACGGAACCACCGGTCGTATCACGCCCATGGAAACGCGGGGCGTTGTCGCCATGCACGGAACCTTTGGATATGAGATGGACCTGAGCAAGTGTACCCGGTCAGAGAAAGAGATTGCCCGGAGACAGACAGCTTTCTTCAAAGAGCACTATGATCTGATTCAGGATGGAGACTACTACCGGCTCAGCGACCCGTTCCAAAATGGTCCCTATACGGCGTGGGAACACGTTTCTCACGATAAAAAAGAGGCTTTAGTCAGTCTGGTTACCGGTTCGTTCCGCGGAGCGCCTCCGTTCCTGACTCTGCGCGTTAAAGGGCTGTCCCCGGAATTGAACTACCAGATCAATGGCGAGGGCAGTTGGCCCGGTGATGTGCTCATGCAGGTGGGCTGCCCATTGCCAATACTCCAGGGAGACTACCAATCGCTCCAGTTTTATCTGAAAGCGGAATAAAATCAGGATGGCGGGGAAAGTATGCCTTTCCCCGCCATCCTGATCAGGTCGGTTCGTACAATTTGTTCTTGCTGCGCCATTCCCGGGGTGAAACGCCATAACGCTGCTTAAATGACCTCGAAAAATGAAGCTGGTTGGGATAGCCGCACAAAATGGCAATGTCGCCAATGGACATCGACGTGGTCTTCATCATCTCTGAGGCCTTGGCCAAACGCATACGGATAAGAAATTCCTGGGGCGGGCAGCCCTTGCTTTCCTTAAACAGCTTACTGAAGTAACTGCGGTTGAGCTTGCACACCGCCGCAATCTCCTCGATGGACAGATCTCGTTGGTAATTTTGTTCCATAAAATGAATAGCCTCTTGAATGTAGAAATCCTTCAATTGAACTCCGTGAGATTCCCGCTTGGTGGCAGAGGACTGGATCAGAGCATCCAGAAACAGACACAGGTGCCCAATTTGATGGAGTGTCGAAGCTGTGGGATTGCTGGCAATATACAGCATCGTGTCCTTGAGTTTCTCGGACAGGGCGAGATCCTTTGATCGATAGACTGGCTGTGTAACTCCCAAGCCAGCGGCATCCAAATAACCTGGCGCCCGCAGGCCATCAAACTCCAGCCAGACATATTTCCAGGGATCATCCCGATTCGCGCTATATGTATTGATTTGACCGGGTGAAATAAGGAAGCCCTGTCCAGCCTCTAAATCATACCTCCGGGTAGTTTCTTCGGCAGTGTAGTGATCTAAAAAACCCCGGCCGGAAATCACATAATGAAACAGATAGTGATTACGAACGAAAGGGCCGAATGAATGGAGAGGGGAGCACTGTTCCCAGCCGTATTGATACAACCGCAGACCCAGCAGCTCCTCATTAGGGGACACGGAAAAAGAAAAATCATCCATACAGACTATGTCCTTTCTTTGCTAAATGCGGTGTATGTCCGCCTGCGATCAGTGCCAAAGTTCCGATAATGAGTCTATTATACAGCAAAAATGTGGGGCAATCAACCAAGAAAAACTTCCTATATGTGGATATGACGGTGCAGGATGAACGCTTGCCACCCATGAAAAGCGCTGTACAGGTATCTGGACACGGGCACAGCAAACGGACGGATGTTATTGCGAATGGACTGACGGAAATAGTCCTGGCAGAAAGCAAGGTTTATCCCTAACGTTTTCGTTGCTCTTTTATATATATGTGTGAAATTATATTTGATTTTAAGCGGTTGACAAACTTTCCCAGCTGTGCTACGCTACGAAACACAGCGAAATAATTGGAACCCTCTATTTTTTGGAACAACACCACAACATTAACAGGCTTTCTTGAATTATTGATTGGACATCATTTGTGGAACACACGCTGTTCCAGGGTATTGTTGTACCCTGGAACAAGTGAATGACCGTCCAATCAGATACTTTTTCGGGGAAGCCTGCCATGATCTCGGTTTGAAGGAGCGGGCCAAGAGAAGCCATCCGACACAGTATCGGGCAGAGTTGCCTGTCAGGAACCGGATTGGGTAGAACGGCAGTTTACGGCGATGCCCGCAAAATCAAACTGAAGGAGATGTACTATGCAAAACACACAGACTGAATATTGTAGCTCTGAACGGACCCCTGTGGTCCTGCCAGAGATGGAACAACTGCTCCCGCCGTTAAGCGGAGAGCAGTTTTCTGCTTTGGAAAACGATATCCTGGAAAACGGCTGTTATGCCACGATTATCGTCAACGAGGATATAGTCATCGTCGATGGCCACAATCGATTCCGAATCTGTGAAAAACATGGCCTGCCGTTCAAAATACCTGGAATCTGGTGTATGTGGACGGCCAGTGGCTCCATGTGGACGTGTCTGCCAATGACCTCTCCGGCAGGAACGGCGTCCTGCTCACCGAGAGCTACCAGACCGGGAAGGATCAGGCCCCAGAGGCCACCGCCTTCCTCAAAGAACTATTTGTCCCTGGCTCTACCAAATAAAATCCATCAATCCCTGCACCGGCAGACCGCGCTTGCGGCCTGCCGGTTTTTCATTTTCAACGGAAGGAGAGAACCTGTGTCCAACAAAAACACACACCACTTTCATATCGAACTGACGCCGGAGGAATACCAACTGCTCACCGCGCAGGCAAAGCAGTGTGGTCTCACCAAGCGGTCATATATTGTTCGCCTCTTGGAAGGAAATCCTGTTCGGTCACGCCCAATATCAGAAATTAAAGCTCTACGCACGGAAATTCATCACATTGGGAATAACATCAATCAAATCGCCCGCAGCGTTAACGCCGGGATCGCCAAAGCCGAGGACGCCAAGCGGGGGCTGTGCCTGCTGGATCAGATCTATGAGCTGATGTATCAGATAGCAAGAAAATAATGGCTGTTACGAAAATTTTGGTCCGAAACGCCCGTCTGGATCAGGCCATCCAGTATGTGCTGAACGGGGATAAAACAGATCATCAAATCCTTACCGCCCATCAGAACTGCGAGCATATTGTAGTGTTGCGTCCAAAGCCAGATGAGGAGCATCCGCAAAATCTGTGCTTAGACGCAGGTTACACTGGCAGCGGAGAAGCAGTTGAACAGCGCAATTATATTCCACATATTCGGCCCCGAGGTGAGGAGAAGAAGGAGTTAGAACGCAGCCCAGACTTTCGCGCACGCCGTTGGGTTGTTGAGGTTACACACTCTTTTTTCAACCGATTCCGTAAACTCCTGGTACGTTATGAAAAGAAAGCTGTCAACTATATGGCTCTGCTTCAATTTGCCTGCGCGGTTATTGTCTGGCGTAAACTCATTCGCGTTCATCGTTAATTTCGGGATAGGCTCTAAGTATCTGCGACAGCAGGCCCTTGGCTTTCAGGGACAGGGACTTGTCCCGCAGGTGGTAGTTGGACATGACCGTATAGCCCTTGTTCCTCTCCATGCGGAATACTGGCATGGCTTTCCGCTCCTTTCGGTGTCTGGACATGAAAAAACGCCGCAGACTTTTTTCAAAATCTGCGGCATTCGCCGGGGCACAGAAAACGGGCGGTGTCTTGCCGACATCGCCCGTTTTCTGTGCTACTGTTTACTTTTTTTCCGCTGCCCTTAAAAAAACATTGATTTTACTGGGTTTTCTCATGTTTTCTTATGGCAACGCCCTTGACTGTCGTCGGCTTTTCCTATGTCGTTGCGCAGATTACGCGAACTTGCCGGGATTCAGCTTCACGCCGGGGCCCATGGTGGAGGCGGCGACGCAGCTCTTGACGTACTGACCCTTGGCGGCGGCGGGCTTGGCCTTGACGATGGCGCCCATCAGGGCGTTCAGGTTGTCGCCCAGCTTCTCGGGGCCAAAGGAGACCTTGCCGATGGGGCAGTGGATGATGTTGGTCTTGTCCAGACGGTACTCCACCTTACCGGCTTTGATCTCGTTGACGGCCTGGGTCACGTTGGGGGTGACGGTGCCGGCCTTGGGGGAGGGCATCAGGCCCTTGGGGCCCAGGATCTTACCCAGGCGGCCCACGGTGCCCATCATGTCGGGGGTGGCCACGACCACGTCGAAGTCGAACCAATTTTCCTTCTGGATCTTCTCCACCATGTCCATATCGCCCACGAAGTCGGCGCCGGCGGCGCGGGCCTCGTCGGCCTTGTCGCCCTTGGCGAAGACCAGCACACGGGCGGTCTTGCCGGTGCCGTGGGGGAGGACGATGGCGCCGCGGACCTGCTGGTCGGCGTGGCGGGAGTCAACACCCAGCTTCACATGCAGCTCAACGGTCTCGTCAAACTTGGCGGTGGCGGTCTTGATGACCAGCTCCATGGCCTCGTTCACGTCATACTGGGCGGCGCGGTCGATGAGCTTGGCGCTGTCCACATATTTTTTGCCTTTCTTAGCCATTACTGCTTCCTCCTTTCCCTTACTCTTCCACCAGCACGCCCATGGAGCGGGCGGTACCGGCGATCATGCTCATGGCGGCCTCCAGGCTGGCGGCGTTCAGGTCGGGCATCTTGGTCTCGGCGATCTTCTGGCAGTCGGCCTTGGACAGGGTGGCCACCTTGGTCTTGTTGGGCACGCCGGAGCCGGACTCGATGTTGCACGCCTTCTTGATGAGCACGGCGGCGGGAGGAGTCTTTGTGATGAAGGAGAAGGAACGGTCGGCGTACACGGTGATAACCACAGGGATGATGAGGCCCATATCCTTCTTGGTACGCTCGTTAAACTCCTTGGTGAAGGCGGCGATGTTCACGCCGTGCTGGCCCAGGGCGGGGCCCACAGGGGGGGCCGGAGTTGCCTGACCGGCGGGGATTTGCAGTTTTACATATCCAGTAATTTTCTGTGCCATTTGAAACAGCACCTCCTACATGAAATGTGGTGGTGACGAAACCTCGTCGCCGCAAGCGCCATATCCCTCGCTTCCGCCTTGCGGCGAAAGCTCGCTCATTTTGCTGCGGCTCCTCTCCCCACGAAAGCTGAAAACCGCTTTCGCGGGGACCCTATGAGGGTTCTCCCACTGGCAGGTCTCTGTCCTGCCTCTCGTTTTTTAGATAGTCTCGACCTGGTCCAGTTCCAGCTCCACAGGGGTTTCCCGACCGAACATGGACACAACCACCCGGACCTTGCCCTTGTCGGTGTCCAGCTCCTCCACCGTGCCGATGAAGGAGGCCAGGGCGCCGTCGGTAATTTTCACGCTGTCGCCCACGCTGTAGCCCACCACCACCTCGCGCTTTTCCACGCCCAGGGCGGCGATCTCCTCGTCGGTGAGGGGGATGGCCTTGTTGGCCGCGCCCACGAAGCCCGTGACACCCCGGATGTTGCGCACCAAGTGCCAGGTTTCATCGGTCATGATCATCTTCACCAGCACATAGCCGGGGAAGACCTTGCGCTCCACGGTCTTAGGGCCGTTATCGGTGATCTCGGTGACTGTCTCCAGGGGGATGGACACCTCGGCGATTAGGTCGTGCATATTGCGGTTCTCCACAGCCTGCTCGATGGATACGGCCACGGTGTTCTCATAGCCGGAGTAGGTGTGGGCCACATACCATTTCAGTTCCTCAGCCATAGCTCGCCTTAACCAAAGAGCTGGAGCAGGGCATCAATCACCGCGCGGGCCAGGAAGTCGAACACCCAGATGAAGACGCCCACGATGAGGACGCACAGGATCACGATGCCCACGTTCTTCACCACGTCCTTGAGGGAGGGCCAAGTGACCTTTTTCAGCTCACCCCTCAGGTCCTTCAGCCAGCGCAGGACGGCGTTGGGCTTTTTCTCCTTCTTCTTCTCCTTGGGAGCCTTGGCCTTCTTCTCGGAGCTTACGGACTCCTTCGGCGCGTTGTCCCGCTTTTCCTGTTCAGACATTTGCTTTAACCCTTCTTTCCTTGTGAGCGGCGCTCATTACTTGGTTTCGGTGTGCAGAGTGTGCTTTCTGCAGAAGGGGCAGTACTTGTTGAGCTCCAGGCGCTCGGTGGTATTACGCTTGTTCTTCTTGGTGTTGTAGTTGCGCTGCTTGCACTCGGAGCAGCGCAGAACGATCTTGACACGGTTCCCGGCTTTCGCCATTCTCGGCACCTCCTTTTGAATTTGGCCGTCCGGCAAAAAAACGCCGGACCGGCCTGAGCCGACTCCAGCGCCTGAAACGGGCATGATACGCCCGTTGTGATGGCTACGGGGATCGGCCAATTGCCTCCCTGCGGTCCTCCGGAAAGGGTCAGGGTTTTTGTGGATATCCCGTAAAAATACGCACAAAAAGAAAGCCCTGCTCGCAGGTAAAGGTAGTTTATCACACAGGGAGGGGCTTGTCAAGCGTTGTTTCCCGATTATTTATTGATTGAAACCGGCAACGGGCCGTGATATAATCGGAGCGGTCCATTGGGCTCAGAGAGAAGGGATACTATCAAATATATGACAAGATATCTGGTCGATTTTGGGGCCTTGGCCCTTTTATATGGGCTTGTCCTTTTTAAAAGGTGGAGGGCCAAAGGCAGGGATGTGCTGCTGGTCAACACGCTGATGTATCTGTATCTCTCCCTTGTGCTCTATTTTACCATGATGCCGGTGATCGCATCCATCCCGTTTGTGCTCAACCACCGCTATGTTCCCATGAATCTGGCACCGTTTATCGACGTCTCCATGGGACGCGGGGATTTTTTCCGGCAGGTGGCGCTAAACATCATTATGATGATGCCCTTTGGCTTCCTGTTTCCGCTGACCCAAAAGGGAGCCAGACAATTCAGCAAAACTGTGTTGTCCTGTTTTCTGCTGAGCCTGGGGATTGAGCTGTTGCAGCCATTTTTCAACAGGTCCTCAGACATCACGGATCTGATTACCAATTCGGCCGGCGGGGTATTGGGCTATGTTCTTTATGTGATATTCAGACCAGTCACGGTTTGGATTCTGGATCATTTGTGCGCCAGGAAGGGAGAGAGATAACATGCGCGTGATGGCCATCGACTACGGCGACGCCCGCACCGGAATTGCGGTGTCCGACGCCTCTGGAATGCTGACAGGTTATACCACAGTGATCCAGTCCCGCCAGGCGGAGCGGGTGGTGGAGGAGATTGCCCAAATCGCCCAAGAGCGCCAGGCGGAGGAGCTGGTGATGGGCTTTCCCCGAAACATGGACGGCACCGAGGGGCCCCGCGCGGAGCTGTACCGCTCCTTCGCCGCGCTGGTGGAGGAAAGGACCGGGATGCCTGTCCGCCTGTGGGACGAGCGCCGCACCACCATTGAGGCCCACCAGATTCTCCACGCCTCGGGGAAGAGGATGAAGGCCCACAAAAAGAATGTGGACGCCGTGGCGGCAAGCCTCATTTTAGAGGGCTACCTCACTTGGCGGGCCAAAAATCCATAAGGCCACTCTTTTTCTTGAAAGAAAAAGAACCAAAAAGAACTTTAAACCGCTGACGTGGCCGGACAGAAACTAAAACGTTTCCGCCCGGCCACGAAACTCATCAAATTATAGAAGATAGTCTAAAAGTTTCTTTTTTCGCTTCCTTTTTTCTTTTCAAAGAAAAAAGGAAGGGCGGGGTCAGGCAAGCTCCGCGGTATCCAGCGCGATCATGAGCTCCTCGTTGGTGGGGATGAGCAGCACCTTCACCTTGGAGTCGATGGCCGAGATAATGGCCTCCTTGCCCCGGATATTGTTAGCGTCGGCGTCCATTTTCACACCCATGAACTCCAGCCCCGAGGCGATGGCCATGCGCTGCGCGCCGTCATTCTCGCCCACGCCCGCGGTGAAGATGATGGCGTCCACCCCGCCCATGGCGGCGGCGTAAGCGCCGATGTACTTCTTCACGTTGTAGCTGAACATTTCAAGGGCCAGGGCCGCCCGCTTGTTGCCGCTCTCAGCGGCGGCGCCCAGGTCACGGAAGTCGGAGGACACGCCGGACAAGCCCTGCATGCCGGATTTCTTGTTGAGTACGTTGAGCATTTCCTTGATGTCCATGCCGTGCTTGTTCATCAGGTACTCCATGATGCCCGCGTCCAGATCCCCGGACCGGGTGCCCATGGGCAGGCCCGCCAGGGGGGTGAAGCCCATGGAGGTATCCACGCTCCTGCCGTTGCACACCGCGGCGATGGAGGAGCCGTTGCCCAGGTGGCAGGAGATGAGCTTCAGGCTGTCGATGGGCTTGCCCAGCATGTCCGCCGCCCGCTGGGTGACATAGCGGTGGCTGGTGCCGTGGAAGCCGTAGCGGCGCACCTTGTCCTGCTCATAATACTCATAGGGCAGAGCGTAGGTGTAGGCCACGGGAGGCATGGTCTGATGGAAGGCGGTGTCGAACACGCCCACCTGGGGCACGTCGGGACCCATGACGGCGATGCACGCCTTGATGCCGGTGATATTGGCGGGGTTGTGCAGGGGGGCAAGGGGCACGTTTTCCTCCAGAGCGGCCATCACCTTGTCGTCGATCTTGACGGAGCAGGCGAAGGTCTCGCCGCCGTGGACCACGCGGTGGCCTACCGCGTCGATTTCCTTCATGGAGGAGATGACGCCGCCGTTGGGATTGACCAGAGCGGTGAGCACTGCCTGGATGGCTTCGGCGTGGGTGGGCATGGACACGTCCGCCGCGTCCACCGTGGGCTTGCCGGGGGCTTTATAGGTGAATTTGCCGTCGATGCCGATGCGCTCGCACAGGCCCTTGGCCAGGACCTCCTGGGTGTTGGTGTCCAGCAGCTGATACTTCAGGGAAGAGCTGCCTGCGTTGATGACGAGAACCTTCATGTTCCGCACTCCTTTGTCTTGGGCCCCGCGCGCGGTGGCCGTCTTTATGATAACTGGGTATTTACTTTGACGCAGCGCCTGATATATAATGGGGCATCATGCACCGCGTCAAAGCGTGTAGTGACCGCGCCGCGGCCGTATTAACGGACACATTATACTACGTTGGCGGCCATACCGCAAGTATTTTTCTCATTTTTCACAAAATGAGCCGGAGTATGGGCAGATAATATCCCTGGGCGGCGGCAGAAAATGAAACAACCGGAAAAAGGAGGACTCCCGGATGGAGGTCGTGGGTATCATTGCTGAGTACAACCCTTTTCACGCCGGGCACGCCCTCCATGTCGCCGAGACCCGCCGCCGGGTGGGGGAGTGCGCCGTCATTGCGGTCATGAGCGGAAATTTCGTCCAGCGGGGGGACTGCGCCGTGTTCGACAAATGGGCCCGGGCCCGCGCCGCCCTGGAGGGGGGCGTGGATCTGGTGCTGGAACTGCCCACGGTGTGGGCGGCATCCTCGGCGGAGGGCTTTGCGCGGGGAGCCGCAGGTATTCTGGAGGCCGCGGGCGTGGCGACCCGCCTGTCCTTTGGCAGCGAGTGCGGAGATGTGGACAAGCTCCAACCGGTGGCCGCTTGTCTGGACAGTGAAATCTATCAAGCCGGACTGCGCCGTTTCCTGGATGAGGGGATGCCCTTCGCCGCCTGCCGTCAGGCGGTGGTGCGGGGTATGCTGGGGGAAAGCCTGTCGGATTTGCTGTCCCAGCCCAACAACAACCTGGGTGTCGAGTATATCCGGGCGCTGAATCGTCTGAAAAGCTCCATCCAGCCCCTCTCTATCCGCCGGACCGGAGCGGCTCACGACGGGGGAGAGCACCCCCGGTACCCCTCCGCCTCCTTGATACGGAAGAAAATTCTGGCGGGGGAGCTGCCCGCGGAAAACCCCGCCAGCCTGAACTATGGCCAACGCGGGGCGCTGGCCGTCCTGCGCTCCATGGACGAGGCGGACTTCGCCGCCCTGCCCGACTGCGGAGAGGGGCTGTCCCGGCGGATTTTCCGGGCGGTGCGCCAGGGCCGGACGCTGGAGGAAATCTATGATCTGGCCAAAACAAAGCGATATGCCCACGCCCGCATCCGCCGGACGGTGCTGTGGGGAGCGCTGGGCCTGAAGGAGCGGGACCGCCCCTGCCGGCCCCCATATATCCGGGTATTGGGAGCCGGCGCGCGGGGCAGAGAGGTGCTGCGGAAGATGAAGGAAAAGGCGGCCCTGCCCGTCATCACCAAGCCCGCCCACGGAAAAGGCCTGCCCCTGTTTGAGCTGGAGGCCCGATGCACCGATTTTTATCAGCTGTGCCGGAGGAACCCAGGCCCCTGCGGGCTGGAATGGACCACCAATCCGGTGATGATATGAATTTTAATTGGAAAGGAAGTTTTAATTGATGCGCGCCTATGAACGTCTGATCAAATACGCCAAAATCCACACCGAATCCGCCATGGATATGGGAACCACCCCCTCCACCGCCTGTCAGTGGGATCTGGCCCGGCTGCTGGTGGACGAGCTGAAGGAGCTTGGCCTGGAAAACCCCAGTGTGGACGAGCACTGCATCGTCACCGCCTGGCTGCCCGCCGCCCCCGGCTGCGAGAGCGTCCCCGCCCTGGGCCTCCTGGCCCACATGGACACCGCCCCCGCCTTTTCCGGCAAGAACGTAAATCCCATCGTCCACGAGAACTACGACGGCGGCGACATCGTTCTGCCCAAGGAGGGGCGGGTCATCAAGGCTGCGGACTTTCCCTTTCTGGCGGGTTTGAAGGGCAGGACCCTCATCACCGCCGACGGCTCCACTCTGCTGGGGGCGGACGACAAGGCGGGCGTGGCGGAGATCATGACCCTGTGTGAGCGCATTCTCTCCGAAAACCTGCCCCACGGACGGCTGTGCATCGCCTTCACCCCCGACGAGGAGATCGGCGAAGGTCCGGACCACTTTGACGTGGCCGCCTTCGGCGCGAAATATGCTTACACCGTGGACGGCGGCGCGGCCGGGTCCATCGAGTACGAGAACTTCAACGCCGCCACCGCCATCGTGGACATCACCGGCGTGTCCGTCCACCCCGGCGCCGCCAAGGACGTGATGGAGAATGCCCTGCTCCTGGCGCAGGAGTTCAACGCCCTGCTTCCGCCGCAGGCCATTCCCGGCAAGACCGAGGGCTACCAGGGCTTCTTCCACCTGGACCGGATGGAGGGCACCGCCGCCCACGCCTGGATGGAGTATATCGTCCGGGACCACGACAAGGGAGAGTTTACGGTGAAAAAGGCCCTGATGGGCCGAGCCGCCTCTCAAATCCAGGCCGCTCACCCCACGGCCAGGGTGGAGATTACCGTCAAGGACAGCTACTACAATATGAAGGAGCGGCTGGCGGACTGTATGCACCTGATCGACAACGCCAAAAAGGCGGCGGAAATGGCGGGGGTATCCCCCGTGGTGGAGCCCATCCGGGGCGGCACCGACGGGGCGAGGCTGAGCTATATGGGACTGCCCTGTCCCAACCTGGGCACCGGAGGCTACAACTTCCACGGCCCCCAGGAGCTGGCCTGTGTGGAGGAGATGGACCGCGTGGTGGACATTCTGGCCAACATCGTGGCGCTGTACAGCAAATGATTTACAGTTTATTGATTATTTCCCAGCCCGGTTGGGGTAGAATGTGCTCAAAGCCTGTAAAGGAGGCATTCCTGTGATTTATCGCAACGACCACTACGGGCCCATTGACCGTTTCTGCGCCAAGCACCCCCGCTTCGGCATCTCCAACCTGGCCATGTACATCGCCATCGGACAGGCCGCTGTGGGCATCCTGAGCCTGTTTCCCGGGTTCAGCCTGCTCGGCGTGTGGCTCATGTTCAGCCGCACCGCCATCCTTCATGGTGAGGTGTGGCGGCTGATTACCTTTGTTTTTGTGCCCAATGACAACAATCCCTTCTACCTTCTGCTGGGCTGCTACGTGATTTTCTGGACGGGCCAGATGCTGGAGCGGGAGTGGGGCACCGCCAAATTCAGTCTTTTTTATCTGGGCGGGGTGCTGTGGTCCATTTTGGGCGGGATGCTTCTCGGCACCATCGACATCTATTACATCCACCTGTCCTTCTTCCTGGTTATCGCCACCATGTATAGTGAGATGCAGGTGCTGTTCATGTTCGTGCTGCCCATCAAGATGAAGTGGCTGGCCCTTCTGGACGTGGCCCTCATTCTGCTCAACGCGGTGGAGTACGGCCCCGTGGTCATCCTGCTGGCCCTGCCCAGCTTTGTCAACTACTTCATTTTCACCTGGCCCTTCTGGTCCATGAAGCTGGGCTTTGTCCGCCGTCAGGCGGACCCCCAGGTCATCAACTTCAAGCGGGCCAAGCGTCAGGCGGAAAAGAAGGCCAGGGAGACGGGCGGGTACATGCACAAGTGCGCCGTGTGCGGCATCACCGACGAGGACGACCCCGGCATGGAGTTTCGTTACTGCTCCAAGTGTGACGGGTATTACTGCTACTGCGCCAACCACATCAATAACCACATCCACATCAGAAACGATTGAGCGAATCCCCCGCCGTCCGGCCCATGTCATGAGTTTCAGCTCGAATACACCCGAATGCAAAAACTCCCGTCTGTGCAAGCAGACGGGAGTTTTTGCATAACGCTATGAAATAGTCCCTGCAATTCCAGCGGATATCGGGTCAAAAAGTAAAAAGCGGCCCGCCGCAGAGTGTTGGCGCTCCACGGCCCTGTGCGGGCGCTCCTGCCATGGGACATTTTTTCTTCACAAGTACGCCCTCCAATGTTTCCCGCTCCGGATTTTGCCTTTCCTCATGCTTGTATTTTCCTGTGAAATGTCGTATAATCAAGTCGAAATATGGGAGAATCCCGGCAGCTCACCTCCCCGGCGGAACAATCATAACATAAAGGAGGCCATCTTTATGGAAGAGAAGAGAATGCTAACGGTCACTGTGGACGGCGAGTCGTACGCCTACCCCTACGCAACGCCCTACCGCGTCATCGCGGCGGACTTTCAGGACCGGTTCCCCTGCGACATCCTGCTGGTCAACCGGGACGGAAAGCTCTGTGAGCTCCACAAGGTTCTGGACCGGGACTGCTCGCTGAAGATGGTCACCGCCCAGGACGTACCCGGTATCCAGACCTATGAACGAAGCGCGGTCTTTCTGATGCTGAAAGCCTTCTACGACGTGGCGGGCCGGGACAATGTGGAGCTCATCTCCATAGCGTACTCTCTCAGCCGCGCCCTCTTTATCCGGGCCAAGGGCAATTTCACCCTGGACCAAGCCCTGCTGGACCGGGTGGAGGAGCGTATGCGGGAGCTGTCCGCCCAGGCGCTGCCCATCGAAAAGAAGTCCATCAACACCGACGACGCCATGGAACTGTTCCGCAGGGAGGGCCTGATCCACAAGGCTCAGCTTCTCAGCTTCCGCATCAATTCCCACGTCAACGTCTACTCCCTGGACGGCTTTGTGGACTACTTTTACGGCTACATGGTACCGGACACCGGCTATATCAGGTGCTTCGGCCTGGAGCTGTTTGAAAACGGCTTCGTCCTGCGCCTGCCCACCCTGAAAAATCCCAACCAGCTCGGGGACTTCCGCCCCTCCATGAAGGTCTACCGGGCGCTGTACGATTCCACCCTGCGCGCCGAATCGCTGAATGTCTCCAACGTGGCGGCACTGAACACCACCATTGCCCAAGGCGGGGCCATGCCGCTGATCCTCACCTATGAAGCCATGATGGAAAAGAAAATCGGCGACATCGCCGCTGAGATCGCCGCCCGGAAGGACGTCCGCTTCGTCATGATCGCGGGACCGTCCTCCTCCGGCAAGACCACCTTCTCTCACCGGCTGTCCACCCAGCTGCGGTCCTGCGGCCTGCATCCCCACGCCATCGCCACCGACAACTATTTCGTCAACCGGGACAAGACCCCCCGGGACGAAAACGGCAATTACGACTTTGAGGGCCTGGCCGCCATGGATGTGGAGCAGTTCAATACGGACATGATGCGCCTGCTGAACGGCGAAACCGTAGAGATGCCCTCCTATAATTTCAAGAAGGGCCAGCGTGAGTACAACGGCAATTACCTCACCCTGGGCCAGGGGGACGTGCTGGTCATTGAGGGAATTCACTGCCTCAACGACCAGTTCACCTACGCGCTGCCCAAGCAGAGCAAGTACAGAATCTACATCAGCTGTCTCACCACCCTGAACATCGACGATCACAACCGCATCCCCACCACTGACGCCCGCCTGCTGCGGCGCATCGAACGGGACGCCCGGACCCGCGGCTACAGCGCCCAGGCCACCATCAAGATGTGGCCCTCCGTCCGGCGGGGCGAGGAAAACAACATATTCCCCTTCCAGGACAGCGCGGACATGGTTTTCAACTCCTCCCTGATTTACGAGACGGCCCTGCTCAAGCCCTATGTGCAGCCCCTGCTCTTCGGCGTTCCCAGAGACAGCGAGGAGTACATCGAGGCCAAGCGGCTGCTGAAATTCCTGAACTATTTCCTGCCCATTCCTGCGGACAACATCCCCAAAACCTCCCTCATGCGGGAGTTCATCGGCGGGGGCTGCTACCACGCCTGACGCGCGGCGGCATCTCCGCACGCGAAAGCCGGGCGCGCCCAGATGGGCGCGCCCGGCTTTTTGCACCGCGGCTTTCCTTTCCTGAAAAGAACTCCAGCTCACCCTCCGCTCATCTGTTCGAAGGCGTTCTCCATCTCCCCGTCCGGCCCCGCCATGACCAGGCTCACCGCCGCAACGCGGGCCTCTCTACCCCCGAGTGACCTTGATGAGCAGAAGCTCCCCCTCCTCCACCGACACCACGGCGCGGTCTCCGGGCAGCACCTCATTACTGATGCCGTACTGATAGGTACAGTCGATCTCCGCGCCCTGCAGAGGATACTTCGCGTTCTTTACGGTAATCCCCCTCGCCCTCCCCGTGATGTTCAGCAGGGAGAAAAAGGGGTACGAATCATCAATATAGACCGGATTTTTCGACACGATCTCCATCTCCGAATAGTCGTCCACCAGCAAAGCCTCCCTGCCCAGGGCATGGAGCTTCAGCAGGATGGACACATTACCCAGCGTGTGGTCCAGCCGCGCGCCCGCGGCGCCGATGAGCAAAAAGCTGTCAAACCCTCTTTTGACTGCCTCCTTCGCCGCAAACACCGTGTCGGTATCGTCCTTCTCGCAGGGCAGGACAATGGTCTCCACACCTGAATGGGGGTTGGAATGGGAATCAAAATCCCCCACGATCAGATGGGGCGTGATGCCCAGCGCCTTCTGAT
Organism: uncultured Oscillospiraceae bacterium; assembly: GCA_910587395.1. Lineage (GTDB taxonomy): Bacteria > Bacillota > Clostridia > Oscillospirales > Oscillospiraceae > Enterenecus. The sequence continues at coordinate 23,233 of CAJULJ010000035.1, forward strand.
GCGCCAGCCCGCCGTCGCAGAAAATGTTGAAGTCGTCCTCTCTCAGGTGCCGGCGGACAAATTCATAGTCCCCGATCCCGGCCCCGCCCACAATGACACATCTTCTGTTCATCCTTACTCACCGCCATTACAAAATGCCGCTTTTTCCCAAAAACAAAATCAGGCAGAAGCCAACATCGAAGTTTTTCTTGATGCGGTCCATTGTCCGCCCCTGATAAGTTCCGTTTTAAGGCTTGCCGCACGCCCCGTCATCCACCGGCTCCAGCCATTCGCTGGGCGGCCAGCAGGAGCTGCCCGCCCTTGTAACGGATGTGCCAGCTGCTGCGGCAGCCCGTATTTTTCATTGTACAAAAAATCCCGGGCAAAATCAATACGGATTTTTAGGCTTCCCATATGCGGCGCTGATGCGAAGCAAAAACCCGCCGCGTGCGCGTCAAGCGCGTCGGTCAGCAGCTCCTCCGGCCCGCTTTCCAGCAGCTCCACGTCTCCCGCTCTTTTCTTGTACAAGCTCCCCTTTTTGTGGTATACTATCCCAAACGCTGTGCAACACGGCATACAAACGATCAAGGAAGTGGAATGTCCCATGTATCTCTCCGATTATCATTTTCACACCCGCTGCTCCTCTGACTCCCCCGCCACCCTGACCCAGCAGGCCAAAGCGGCCATGGCAGCCGACGTGCGGGAGCTTTGCGTCACCGATCACTGGAACCTGCTGGACCAGCAGGGCAATCATCTGCCCACCGTCTACGACTGGGGCCCTTCCCTGGACCAGTGGCGGAAGCTGAGAAACCGCTGGCCGGGAAAGCTGGAGCTCCGCCTGGGGGTGGAGGTGGGCAACGGCGTGCTGGACCCCGCCGCCGTGGACGCCTCGCTGACCATCCCCGAGCTGGACTTCGTCATCGGCTCCCTCCACAGCCAGAGCGCCGCCGCCGGGGGCCGGGGCATCTTCACCGTGGCCAAGGAGTGCCGCAGAAAAGAGGACGGTGCCGCCATCATCGAGGACTATATGAACATGCTGGAGGAGCTGGTCTACACCGACGGCTATGACGTGCTGGGCCATATGATCTACCCCCTGCGCTATATCCCGGCGGAGTATGAGCTGGACCTGCATCCCTGGTGGGACCGGCTGGCGGAGGTATTCCGGGTGGTCATCTCCCGGGGAAAGGGCATCGAGCTGAACACCACCGCCGGGGCCACGGTGGAACAGTGGCGGGACGTGCTGGCGCTGTACCGGGACCTGGGGGGCGAGGTGCTGACCCTGGGCTCCGACGCCCACCGGCCTGAGCACATGGCCGCCGCCTTCCCCCAGGCGGTGGAGCTGATCCAGGCGCTGGGCTTCCGCTGGCTGTGCGTCTACCGTCAGCGCACGCCGCTGTTCTCCAAGCTGGACAGCTGAAAAATACCATTACGGGGCAAAAGATTCGCTGTTCAGCCTGAGGAAAAACCGCTATACTAAATGATGTATTCGTGTATTTCCGCCTCAGGCGGAGAAATGGCGGTGGTCAGATGATCGTATTGGACAAGACCAATATTATCCCTTATCTGCGGGAGCACTATCCCGCTTTCGATGTCAGCGGTCCGGTGTCCGTGTCCGCCATTGGAGACGACGAGGAGGATTCCCAGGGGCTTATCAACTACCTTTTCCGGGCACGCAACGAGAGCGGGTCCCTCATTATCAAGCAGGCCCGGGCCAATATGCGCCTGGACGACGATGTGGAGTCCACCGACGCCAGCTACTGCCCTCCGCAGGACCGGAACTACTCCGAATACCTGACCATCAAGCTGCGCCGGGCCATCACCCCGGACTGCGTGCCCGAGGCGTACTACGCCGACCGGGAAAACCACGTGTTCCTCATGGAGGACGTGAGCTACCTAAAGCCAGGCCGGGCCCAGCTGGCCCACGGCGTCATGATCGACGGCCTGGCGGAGCGGGTGGCGGAGTTTTTGGCCGACATCCATTTCTACACCACCGAATTTTATCTGGATACCGAGGAATTCCGGGAACTGGGCCGCCGCTTTGTCAGCACCGGCATGCGGGCCATCATGGAAAACTGGCTGTTCCTGCGGGACACCCCCACCCATAAATGCCCGCCTCTGACCCAGCACTTCCTGCCCTATATCTTTGCGGAGGACGTGGTGCTCCAGTCCCATATCCTGCGCCACAAGTACATGAACACCACCGAGGCGTTCATCCACTCCGATATCCATACCTCTAACATATTTGCCGATGATACCCACTTGAAGGTCATCGATATGGAGTACACCTTTGCCGGGCCGGTGGCCTACGACATGGGCTATTTCCTGGCCAGCCTGGTGTCCCAGTACTGCTCGGCGGTGTTCCGGCCCTTCCCCTCCGAGCGGGAGCGGGCGGATTTCAAGCAATACCTGCTCTTCTCCATCTACACCCTGGTGGACAGCTACCAGAAGCGCTTTGCCGCTCACTGGAGCGATGAGGCCAAGGAGGTCTACCGCTCCTGCCCCGGTTTCCGGGACGCGTTTTTGGCGGGGCTGGTCCCCGACATCGCGGGCTACGCCGCCATGCCCATGTTCACCCTGTGCATCAGTTCTTTCGGCTTCACCCAGGAGTTTGAGGTTATCCCCGACGAAAAGCGAAAACTCCACGCCCTCCAGCTCCACTGCTCCTTGGGCCGCCGTTTCCTGATAAACCGGGAGCGCGTCCGCACCCCCAGGGACATCATCGGCACCATCCTGGAGGGAGAGAGAGCATACCTCAGCTGCGTTCGGTAAAAACAGCCCCACATATGATTAAGGAGGAATGTTCCATGGCCAAAATTATGATTTATCCCAGCAAGTACGTCCAGGGCCCCGGCGAAATCGGCAAGCTGGGCGCCTATGCCGAGGGCTACGGCTCCAAAGCACTGGTCCTCATCTCCAACTCCGGCTATAAGCGCATCCAGGCCGCTCTGGACACCGGATTCCAAGGTTCCGGGTGCACTCCCGTCTACGATTTCTTCAACGGCGAGTGCAGTAAGAATGAGATCAACCGGCTCCAGGGCGTCATGGACGCTCAGGGCTGTGACCTGGTCATCGGCATCGGCGGCGGCAAGACGCTGGATACCGCCAAGGCTGTGGCCTTCTACAAAAAGACCCCTGTGCTGATCTGCCCCACCATTGCCTCTACCGACGCCCCCTGCTCCGCCCTGTCCGTCATTTACACCGACGCGGGCGTGTTTGAGGAGTACCTGTTCCTCCCCGCCAACCCCAACATGGTGCTCATGGACACCGACATTATCACCAAGTCCCCGGTGCGCCTCACCGTGTCCGGCATGGGCGACGCCCTGGCCACCTACTTTGAGGCCCGGGCCTGCCAAATCAGCGGCGCCTCCAACTGCGCCGGCGGGCAGGTCACCGGCGCAGCCATGGCTCTGGCCAAGCTGTGCCTGGACACCCTGATGGACGAGGGTCTGAAGGCCAAGCTGGCCCTGGAGGCCGGGGCGTGCACCCCCGCCGTAGAAAAGGTCATCGAGGCCAACACCCTGCTCAGCGGCCTGGGCTTCGAGAGCGGCGGCCTGGCCGGCGCCCACGCCATCCACAACGGTCTGACGGTGCTGGAGGAGTGCCACCATATGTATCACGGCGAGAAGGTGGCGTTCGGCACCATCACCCAGCTGGTGCTGGAGAATGTGCCCTTGGAGGAGCTGGAGGAGACCATCCAGTTCTGTGTCTCTCTGGGCCTGCCCGTCACCCTGAGCGAGCTGGGCATCAAGGAGGTCACCCCCGAGAAGGTGATGGCTGTGGCCGAGGCCGCCTGCGCCCCCACCGACACCCTGCACAATATGCCCTTCCCTGTCACTCCCCAGTCCGTGGCCGCCGCGATCCTGGCTGCCGACCGGTACGGTCGGTTCTATCTGGGCGAGTAAGCAAGCTATAAAAACAGCGCACAGGACAAATTGTCCTGTGCGCTGTTTTTGCTTTCTCCGTTACGTCAGACTGTCAAGCAGTCCCCGGCACCCCTCCAGCACATCCCGGTAGGTGGTCTCGAAGTCGCCGGTGTACCAGGGGTCCGCCACCTCGCCGGGCCGAGAGGCATAGTCCATCAGCAAATGCAGCTTGCCCTCCGGGTCGCCGCCGCAGATGCGCGTCATGCTGCGCAGGTTGGCCTTGTCCATCCCGATCAGCAGATCGTACTTCCGGTAGTCCCCCGCCGTCATCTGACGGGCCGTCTTGCCCGCGCAGCCGATGCCGTGCTCCGCCAGCTTGCGGCGGGCGGGCGGATAGACGCAGTTGCCGATCTCCTCCGTGCTGGTGGCGGCGGATTCAATGTAGAAATCGTCCGGCAGCCCCGCCTTTTCCACCAGATTCTTCATCACAAACTCGGCCATTGGGCTGCGGCAGATGTTGCCGTGGCAGACGAAAAGTATTTTAGTCATATCCTGAAACCTCTTGAATGTATTGATATTCCGGGCCTCGCAGGTGTTTTGCGGCATTTTCTTCTGCTCATTCTCTTGGCATATCCCGGCATAAAACAGCACAGCTTTGACCCCAAAAGTAGTAGGAAAGGTAGTAAATCAAGGGTGCTTATCCCGTTTTACTACCCGCCGCTGGCAACCCGTTCCAGCTCCGCCTGCGCGTCCTCAAAGCCCAGGTGGGTGTAGGTGTTCAGCGTGACGCCAATATCCGAGTGTCCCATGAGGTATTGCAACGTCTTGGGGTTCATACCGCTCTTTGCCATGTTGGAACAGAATGTGTGCCTGCAAACGTGTGGGGTAACTTTGGGCATCTGCACCTTGTAGATGCTGTTGTACTTCTGGCAGATGTGCTTGAAGTAATGCTCCCAGTGAAGCGCCACCATCGGCTTGCCGTCCTTATCCAAATACAGAAAGCCGCACCTGCCGCCAATCATCGGCTCGGTCTTGGGCTTCGGCCTGTTGGCGATGATGCGCTGGAAGCGCTGGTACACATCGTCCGTCATAGGGATTTCCCGCGTTCCGCTGGAGGTTTTCGTGTCCTCAATGATATATTCCATGTTCCGCTTCCGTTGAAGCTGGTGGTTGACGCTGATCTTGCGGTTTTTCATGTCCAGGTCTGCTAGGGTCAGCCCTACGAACTCCGAAATGCGAAGTCCCGTCTTGAACAGGATATAAATGCCGTCATAGTACCGGGAAAAGTGTTTGTCACCCTTTACAAATTCCAGAAATGCCCGCTCCTGTTTCCTTGTAATCGCTTCCCTTGTCACACTGTCGTTGACAACGACGGTAGCAAGCTGAAACTCGAACGGATTTTTGCGTATCAAATCATCGTCCACGGCCATCTGAAATGCAGGCCGGACAACGCCCCGAATGGAGTGGATTGAGCTGTATCCCCTGCCGTCCTGCTGTAATTTGATAAGCCAGCACTTGGCGTCGGACAGCTTCACCCGGTCAATGCGCTGTCTCCCGAAGTCCTCTTTCTTGATGATATTGAGGACAAAGTTATAGTTGGCTTCTGTGTTGTGCCGGACGCCGGTTTTCTGGGAGAGGTACTTCTTCACCAAATCCAGAACGGTCATCTCTCCGCCGCGGGGAATAATGGCGTCCTCAATGTCCCGCCGGATTTGCTTCTCCTTTTCCCGCAGGGAAAGCCCGTCTCGTTTGCCCTGGGGCGTGCTGTCCGTGGCTTCCAGCTTCCAACTGTAAACAAATTGTGGCTTGCCGGTGGTGTCGATGTATTTGTACGCATATCGTCCGTCTTTGCGTTGGCTCTCTCCGCTGCGAAGAATGCGGTTCTTGCTGTCACGTCGCTTTTCGCTCACGTCTATGCTCCTTTCTGTGAAAAGAGCCTCGGCACGATATAATCATATTATACCATAGCCGAGGCTCATTTTCCATATCAATCCGACCGCTTTCTTAAAACTTTTCGCAAGGTGCGGTGCTTAAATCGACGACAGCTTATCCAAAAACTGCTCAAACCGCTGGCGTTTGATTAGAATTTTCACTCCGTTCTGAATGACAAAGCCAGCGTCCAGGTTGCTGTTTACCAGCCTGCGCAGTTTCTTTTCACCGATCCCGAAATAGCGGGAGGCTTCCTCAATAGTGAGGCAGAATTTGTCCTTTACCGAAATGCCGATTTCCTCGGCCATAGTTCACCAGCCCTTCTTTGAAATGCCCAGGCCCGTAGGCGGGAGGAACAGGGAAAGGGTAAGCTGTTCCTCCCAGCCGGGGCCGGTTATCAGTTCACGCCGAGAATGGCGCGGATCAGTTTGTTTTCAAGACGGCTTTTCATGTACTCGTCCAGGCAGACATGGGGACAGCCGCTTTCGTCGTAGACTGTTCGGGTACACAGCTTGTTTATGTAGCCCTCGTAGTACCGCAAGACCTGCTCCACAGCGTCAGTGTCCCCAGCCTGGGACGCATCGCTCACTGCCAGCGGCAGCAGTTCACGGCCCTTGTAGTTACGGCGCTTCATAGCACTAACCTCCTTTCCTCGCTGTCAGTTTCGTTCGCAGGACATTCAGCGATTTTGTT
>CAJULJ010000036.1 GCA_910587395.1 uncultured Oscillospiraceae bacterium
CTCCGCCCCCAAGACCATGGTCACCGCCATGGTGGTGTTCCTGGGCATCATGTCCAACATCGCCTCCTCCACCGGCTATGTGGTGCTGGTTCCCCTGGGCGCCATCCTGTTCATGGCCTTTGGCCGCCACCCCATCGCGGGACTGGCCGCCGCCTTCGCCGGTGTGTCCGGCGGCTGGAGCGCCAACCTGCTCATCGGCACCAACGACCCCATGTTCGCGGGCATGTCCACTCAGGCCGCCAATATGCTGGACCCCAACTACACTGTGTCCCCGCTGTGCAACTGGTTCTTCATGTTCGCCTCCACCTTCGTGGTCACCGCCGTGGGCACCTTTGTCACCGACAAGATCGTTGAGCCCCGCCTGGGCAAGTACGAGGGCTATGTGGACCCCGCCGCCAACAACGACCTGACCGCCGAGGAGAAGCGGGGCCTGCGCTTCGCGGGCATCGCCGCCCTGGTCTATATGGCACTGATTCTGGTCTGCGTACTGCCCACCAACGGCCTGCTGAGAAGCGAGTCCGGCGGCTTCCTTCAGAGCCCCTTCATGAGCGGCATCATCTTCTTCATGTCCCTGCTGTTTCTCATCCCCGGCATCGCCTTCGGCGTGGGCGCCGGCACCGTCAAGAGTGACAAGGACGTGGTGGATATGATGAGCAAGGGCATCACCGGCCTGGCCAACTTCATGGTCCTCATCTTCTTCGCCGCCCAGTTCACCAACCTGTTCACCATGTCCAACCTGGGCACCATTCTGTCCGTGGCGGGGGCCAATTTCCTGGAGGGCATCGGCTTCGTGGGCCTGCCCCTCATCATCGCCCTGATTATTCTCACCGCCCTGGTCAACCTGCTGGTGGCGGTGGACTCCGCCAAATGGGCCATCATGGCCCCATCTTTGTGCCCATGTTCATGCGCCTGGGGATGTCCCCGGAGCTGACCCAGGTGGCCTACCGCATCGGCGATTCCTGCACCAACATCATCGCCCCCACCATGCCCTTCTTCGTGCTGACCGTGGCCTTCTTCCAGAAGTATGACAAGAAGGCGGGCATCGGTACCGTGGTCTCCACCATGCTGCCCTACTCCCTGGGCTTCCTGCTGGGCTGGATCGTGCTGTTCGTCATCTGGTATGTGTTTGGCCTGCCCCTGGGTCCCGGCTCCCCGATGTTCTACCCCGCGTAATTTTACCTTACCGTTTCGCAAGGCCCGTGCGCACACGGCGCACGCGGGCCTTCCCTTTCCGCCGCGGCGGGGCGGGCTTTCCCTCCCCCAACGACCGTAAATCAGGAGGAATACACTATGCAGCCCAAAGAAAACAGGATCAAGCAGCTGCTCCGGGAGCGGGGCCTGGATGGGGCCATCGTCTCCTCACCCGAGAATTTCCACTATGTCACCGGCTTCGCCGGACACCAGCACACCGTGTCCCGTCAGCCCGGCTTCTCCGTGGCGGTGGTGTCCGCCCGGGAGGACGTGCCCACTCAGCTGACCACCATGGACTTTGAGGTTCCCACCTTCCAGCTCAAAAGCGCGGGCCGCTTCATCGTCCGCAAGTACGACACATGGGTGGGCGTCAAAACCTGGGACGAAATCGCCCACGGCGCGGTGGTCCCCGCCCCCGCCGTCATGGAGAGCTCCATGGATATGCTCAAAAAGATGGTCAAGGAGATGGACCTGGCCGATAAAAAATTGGGCGTGGAGCTGGACTATCTGACCCATTCCTATTATAATAACCTGTGTAAGGCCTTCCCCGAGGCCCAGTATGAGGATGTCTCCGAGATGTTTGTCTTTGCCCGGAGCGTCAAGACCCCGGAGGAGATTGAGATGTACCGGAAGCTGTGCGGTGTGGCGGATACCGCCTTTACCGCCGTCAGCAGGATTGCCCGGCCCGGCGTCAGCGAGCGGGACATGGTGAACACCTTCCGGGGGAGCGTTATCGCCAGCGGGGTGTGTACGCCCAGCTCCTGGTCCATGTTTTCCACCGGCGAGTCCGGCTCCCGGCTGACCATCCCCGGCGAGGCGGTCATCCAGAAGGGCGACGTGGTCAAGTTCGACGCGGGCGTGGGGGCGGAGTTTGACTTCTACCTCACCGACACCTCCCGCTCCTGGGTGATGGACGGGGCGGACCCGGCCTTGTACAAGCTGAAGGACCGGCTGTATGAGGGCCAGCGGCGGATGATCGCCGCCGCCAAGCCCGGCCTGCCCATCAATGAGCTGTACCACACCGCCTACGACTATGTGAAGGAGGCTTACCCCTCCTACCGCCGGGGCCACCAGGGCCACAGCATCAGCCTGGGCCCCGCCACCGCCGAGGCCCCCTACATCAACCCCGCCACCACCCGGCCCCTGGAGGCGGGTATGGTGCTGGCCATGGAGGTGCCCTGCTACATCGGGGGCGTTCAGGGCTTCAACATCGAGGACATGGTGCTTATCACCGAGACGGGCTGCGAGGTGCTCACACCCAACACGCCCCATTACCTTTGATTCGTTTGATTTTAGGAGGTAAGCTGTTATGAAAGTGCTCATCGTCGGCGGCGTGGCCGGAGGGGCCGGAGCCGCCGCCCGCCTGCGCCGCAATGACGAACAGGCGGAGATCATCCTGTTCGAGAAGGGGGCCTTCATCTCCTTCGCCAACTGCGGCCTGCCCTACTTCATCGGCGGCGCCATCACTGACCGGGGACAGCTCCAGCTCCAGACCCCCGAGGCCTTCCGGGCCCGGTTTCATGTGGACGTGCGGGTCATGCACGAGGTCACCGGGGTGGACTCCGCCTCCAAGACCGTCTCCGTGCTCAACCACGCCACCGGAGAGACCTACACCGAGAGCTATGACAAGCTCATCCTGTCCCCCGGCGCTTCCCCCATCAGGCCGAGGTTCCCCGGCCTGGAGGACAACCACGTGTTCACCCTGCGCAATATCCCCGACACCTACGCCATTTATGACCACATTGAGAAAGTCGGGCCCAAAACCGCCGCCGTTATCGGCGCGGGCTTCATCGGCCTGGAGATGGCGGAGAATCTGGCCGAGCGGGGCCTGTCCGTCTCCATCGTGGAGGCCGCTCCCCATGTGATGGCCCCCATGGATCTGGACATGGCCCACATGGTGCACAACCGCATCCGCGCCGCCGGGATGGGCCTGTACGTGGGCAAGAAGTGCGCCGGATTCACCGCCAACACCGTCCAGCTGGAGGACGGCGCCGCCATCCCCGCAGACATGGTGATTTTGTCCATCGGCGTGTCCCCCGAGACCAAATTCCTGACCGGGAGCGGCGTGGAGCTGGGCCAGCGGGGCGAGATCCTGGTGGACGAACAGCTCCATACCAACGTGGAGGACATCTACGCCCTGGGCGACGCCGCCGTGGTGCGCAACCTGGTATCCGGCAGAACCCAGGTCATCCCCCTGGCGGGGCCCGCCAACAAGCAGGCCCGCATCGTGGCCGATGTGGTGTGCGGGCGCTATGCCAGCTATAAGGGAAGCATTGGCACCTCCATCATGAAGTTCTTCGACATGACCGTGGCCTGTGCCGGGGAGAAGGAGGAGAGCCTCAAAGCCGCCGGGACCCCCTATCACAAGACCTTTACCGTCTCCGCCAGCCACGCCGGGTATTACCCCGGCGGCACCCAGATGTTCGTCAAGCTCCTCTATAACGACGAGGGGACTATCCTGGGTGCTCAGATCGTGGGTGGCGAGGGTGTGGATAAGCGCATTGACACCCTGGCTGTGGCCATCCGCTTCGGGCTCACGGTGTATGATCTGGAGGAAATGGAGCTGGCCTATGCGCCCCCCTTCTCCAGCGCCAAAGACCCCGTCAACATGGCTGGATTCGTGGCGGAAAACGTGCTGCGGGGCGTCATGACCCCCTTCTACCCGGAGGATGTGGCCTCCATCCCCGAGGACGCCGTCCGGCTGGACGTGCGCAGCCCCGGCGAGCTGGAGGCGCTGGGGACCATCCCCGGCTTCCTCAACATCCCCGTCAACGAGCTGAGAAGCCGAATGGGTGAGCTGGATTTGACCAAGCCCGTTTACGTCACCTGCCAAGTCGGTTTGCGGGGCCATGTGGCATGCCGGATGCTGGCCCAGAACGGGGCGAAGGCTTACAACCTATCCGGCGGCTATGCCCTGTATTCCGCCCGGGCCAAGGATCTTCAGGGTCTGGCCGACGGGGGAAACAAGAACTGCACCGCCTGCGGCCAGCAGGTGTAAAGAGATAAAGGAGCTGTTTTCCAGTGGAACGCACCGTTTACGATACTTATGTACAGATTTTGACCAATGAGCTGGTGCCCGCCCTGGGGTGCACCGAGCCCATCGCCATCGCCCTGGCCGGGGCCAAGGCCCGGGAGGTCTTGGGCGGGGAGCCGGAGCGCATCCGGGCCATTTGCAGCGGCAACATCATCAAGAACGCCAAGGGCGTGGTGGTGCCCACCACCGGCAATATGAAGGGCATCGACACCAGCGCCATCCTGGGCGCTCTGGCGGGCGATCCGTCTTTGGGGCTGGAGGTGCTCAGCAAGGTTACCCCCGCCGACTTGGAGGCCGTCCGGGAAAAGCTGGCGGAGGGGATGTGCCGGGTGGAGCTGCTGGATACCCCCGCCAAGCTCCATATCATAGTGGAGATTCAGGGCGGCGGGCATACCGCCCTGGCGGAAATCCGGGACGAGCACACCAACGTTGTCCGCCTGGAGCGGGACGGAGAGGTTTTGTTCGCCAAGGAGGCCGTCCAGGACAGCGGCGGCGACGAGGCCATTCTGGACACCCTGGATCTGGCCGACATCATTGAGTTTGCCAACACCGTGGACCTGGACGACGTGCGCCCCGTGCTCTCCCGGCAGATTGAGTACAATATGCGCATCGCCCAGGAGGGCATGACCCACGCCTATGGCGGCAGGGTGGGCTCCACCCTCATGCGGCATTATCAGGCCGACGTGCGCCTGCGGGCCCGGGCCATGGCCGCCGCGGGCAGCGACGCCCGGATGGGCGGCTGTGTCCTGCCCGTCATCATCAACTCGGGCAGCGGCAACCAGGGCATCACCTGCTGCGTGCCCGTGGTCACCTACGCCAAACACCTGGATGCCTCCGAGGAGGTTATGTACCGCTCCCTGGTGGTGAGCAATCTGGTGGCGCTGCTGCAAAAACGGGGCATCGGGCGGCTGTCCGCCTTCTGTGGGGCGGTGTGCGCCGCCTGCGGCAGTGGCGCGGGCATCACCTATATGCACGGCGGTGATTATGAGACCATCGCCCGGACCATCACCAACACCCTGGCCAACGTGTCCGGCATTGTGTGCGACGGGGCCAAGGGAAGCTGCGCGGCCAAGATCGCCGCTTCTGTGGACGCCGCCATCCTGGCCCATGAGATGTCCATGGACGGCTGTACCTTCGGCGCGGGCGAGGGACTGGTGAAGGACCATGTGGAGCAGACCATCGCCAGCATCGGCCGTATGGCCTCCCAGGGGATGCGGGAGACCGACCATGAGATTCTCAAGATCATGATCGAGCAGGGCAGCGGCTGCTGAGCCGGTTTCCCTGGAAGAGATAGACCCAGCGTACAAAATCCTCATTGATGGAGCGCCGTGTGCGATGAAAGCCGCATGCACGGTGCAAAGCGGGGCAGTCCTGAAAAGGGCTGCCCCGCTGATATTGCCAACCGGCTTTAGTGCCGCCGCTCTATCTCCCGGCTGATGATCTTTCCTGTCCTGGCGTCGATCTCATACTCATATTCCATGGAACCGGCATAAAATTCCACTTCGTACTCAGGACGGCCATCATCCCAGTCCAGCTTGACTTTTTTGAAGACCGCATTGCTTGCGCTGACCCCCGCATCCGACAGGGCGATTTCCTTCGCCCGTTCTGCGGAGATTGTTTCGCCGCTGCCGGTGGATGGGGTGACGATGAAGTCCTCCAGCTCCCGATCCGAGCTGAGAATCTTTCCCGTGGCGGCATCGATCTCGTATTCGTACTCGGACGAACCGCTGTAAAACTCTACATCATACTGAAAACGCCCGTCCTTCCGCTCCAGCTTTACTTTCAGGAATATGGCGTCCTCCAGCTTCACACCGGCATCCTGCAAGGCGATTTCCTTGGCCCTGTCATTGCTGATATAGGAACCAGCGCTTCCGTCTTGGGCGAGTATACGATCCTGGGTCGTGAGCTGGACCATCTGGTTGGCAGCGTCATACTGGACATCCAGCCCCATAGCCTCCCCAATGGCTCGGACAGGAGCATAGGTGGTGCCGTTGTAGATGAACACAGGGACCTGTTTTCCCGCAGCATCCTTCGGAATAAAGACCGCCCCATTGATGGAGATGCCGACACCGTCCTCCACCTCAATGGTTCGGTTGGATGCCGCAAAAGCGGTCATGCAAAGGCATATAAGCAGCAGCAGCGCCGCGAAGCCAACGCCGAAGCCCTTCCAGAATTCTGTTCTTTTCATCATAATACGCTCCTTCTGTTTTAAAATTTTTCCTCTTGGAATGCGGCTACCGCGCAAGCACATATCCTGTATCGCCGCTTTTTCATTATAACAAAGGCAATGTGCGGCTGCAAGGAAATATTTTGAAGAGGGCGGTGCACAAGCTCCCTTCAGACCTCTACAACCATACCGGGCGACCTTAAAAGGCAAGCCCGCAGCCCTCCGCGGCGCCGGTGGCGATCATACAGCTGATGATGATTTGTTCTCCAGGAAACCTTCCCTGGGGGTTACCTTAAAATGCTCGGCGAGCCGCCGCATCTGGTCGTCGGTGATGGTATTGATGCGCGGCAGGTGGGCTGTCTTCATGTAGATTTCCGCCGCCTTCTCTGCCGTCTCAATGAGGCCGAAGGTCTCATCCAAATCCCTGCCCGCTCCATAGATACCGTGCTGCGCCCACACCACCAGCCGGGCGGTCTTTATCCTCTCCGCCGTGGCCTCGCCGATCTTGTTGGTGCCGCACAGCATCCAGGGTAGCACGTTCACCCCGTCGGGAAACACCACGACGCATTCGGTACACATCCGCCACAGAGTGCGGGTGAAGGCGCGCTCATCCAGGTCGTGAACATAGGTCATGGCCAGCAGGTTGGCGGGGTGGCAGTGCATCACCACCCGGCTGGCCGGGTCCACGCTCAGCCGGGCGGCGTGGCTCATCATGTGGGCGGGGAACTCCGAGGTGAACCTGTCTCCGCCGGTAAAGCCCCAGAGGAGCTGGGCGGTTCTGCCGCCACCGGCAAGACGTACCAGCCCCAGATTGCAGGCGGGGTCATACCGCACGTTTTTGAAATATTTGCCGGCGCCGGTGACCAGGAAATATTTTCCCTCCAGGGAAGGCGCCTCAAAACCGGTGGGAATGTCCCGGATGACGGCGTTCACGTCCACATATTCGGAGACCTTGGCCTCGTCCAGCAGCACGCTGATGTTGCCGCCGTTGCGTTCATCCCAGCCATGGGCGTACATATTGGTGATGGTGCGCACCATCTCGATGAGGGAGGGCGCTTCCAGAATATTTTTCATGTCCTTCAACCTCTCCTGCTGAGCACATCAGCTTCGTATGTTTGCACCGTGCCGAACCATCCACCGTCGGCAGGTACGCCGCACTGGCGGCAGTATTCATCCCACACCTCGCCGAAGGGGGCCGTTTTCAGCTCCTCCTGAAGCACCATTAGTTTTGTAAAATTATCTCCGTCCTGGAGCGCCTTCAGCTCGGCGTTTGGCTGGAGCAGGGCGGACAACAAAGCCTTCTGCAAATTGCGCAAGCCCACCGTCCAGGCGGACACCCGGTTGATGGACGCGTCGAAGTAGTCCAGGGCGATGTTCACCCGCTGCGCGCCGCAGCGGACGATCTCCCGGCAGATTTCACGGGTCTCGTCGTCAAACAGCACCACATGGTCGCTGTCCCAGCGGATGGGGCGGGTGACGTGGAGGGCGATTTCCGGGAAAAAGGCCAGCAGGGCGGGGATCTTGTCGCTGACCACCTCGGTGGGGTGGTAGTGGCCGTTGTCCATCAGGGGGATGCACTTGTCCTTATTGAATGCGGCGTAGCTCAAGGCAAACTCGGCGCTGCCCACGGTGTACGCCTCCACACCGATGCCGAACACCTTGGACTCAATGCAGGGCTTCACCAGTTTGAAATCGTAAGGCTCGGACAAAATCTGGTCAATGGAATCCCGGTAGCGCTCCCGCGGGCCCATACGGTCGCCGGGAATGTCCTTGAAGCCGTCCCCTGTCCAGATGTTCATGACGCAGGGCTGGCCCAGTTCCTCCGCCAAGTACTGGCTGATGCGGATGCAGGCTTTGCCGTGGTCGATCCAGAAGCGACGGGTATCCTCATTGGGGGAGGACAGGGTCAGCGGATCGCATTTGGGGTGGCTGAAGAAGGTGGGGTTGAAGTCGCAACCCAGGCCCCGCTCCTCGCAGAAGTCCACCCATTTTTGGAAGTGCTTTGGCTCCAGCCTGTCCCGGTCGGCCCATTCGCCGTCCTCAAAGATGGCGTAGCTGGCGTGAAGGTTCAGCTTCTTCATGCCGGGACACAGCTTGAGTACTAGGTCTAAGTCGGCCATCAGCTCCTCCGGTGTCCTGGCCCGGCCGGGGTAGTTCCCGGTGGTCTGGATGCCGCCGGTGAGAGGAGCGCCTGGGTCGGTGTCGAAGCCCCGCACATCGTCTCCCTGCCAGCAGTGCAGAGACACGGGGATGGACTTCAGCCGCTCGATGGCGGCGCCGGTGTCCACACCCAGAACGGCGTATTTTGCTTTTGCCTCCTGATAGCTCATGTCATTTAACCTCCATTTGGATGTTTAAATTACCCAGGGCGGTGGCCTCGATGGGCAGGGCAATCACCTCTTTGCCGGTGGCCTGGGCCGTCAGCTGATTGAGCAGCGCGTTCTTTGCCCCGCCGCCCACGATATACAGCTTTTCGTAAGACTTGCCTGTGTTGGCTTCCAACTCCAGGATGGCGTCTCGGTAGCTCAGGGCCAGTGAGCGGCAGGCGCAGCGGAAATAGTCCCCTATGCGCTCCGGCTTCGCGGGCAGCGAAGCGTCAAAAGCGGCTGTCATGCGCTCCGGGGCCAGGAACTGCCGGGCGTTGACGTCTACGGTGGCGTCAAAGGCGCTTCGCTCCGCCTCGGCCGCGATGAGCGCAAAGGGCTTGTTTGGGCACAGCTCATCCCGCAGGCGGTTGACGATCCACATTCCCATAATGTTTTTCTGGTAGCGGATGTAGCCCACGCCGCCCTCGTTGGAGTAGTTGGCCTCCCGGCTGCCCCTGCCGGTGATGGGTACTGGGGATTTCACCCCCAGCAGGGACCAGGTGCCCGACGAGATGTAGAGCTGTTCCCCCTCCATGGGGATGCCCTCCACTGCGGAGGCGGTGTCATGGGTGGCGCACAGCACCACGCGGACACCCTTGTACTCGCCGATGGCCGTCCCCGGCTGGTGCAGGGCGGGGAACAGGTTGAGCGGCAGGCGCAGACGCTCCGCAAGCTCCAGGTCGAACTGCTTGGTTTTGACGTTCACCAGCCCGGTGGTGGTGGCGTTGGTGTACTCCCTGGTCTTCGCGCCGGTGAGCTTCCACATGAGATATTCCGGTATCATGAGGAAGTCCGTCACCCCTTCCAGCCGTCCCGCCAGCTTGTCGGCGTATAGCTGGTAGATGGTGTTGAAGGGCTGAAATTGACAGCCGGTGCGGGTGTACAGCTCCGCAAAGGGAATCCTTTCGTGTACTGCCGGGATAACGGCTTCTGTCCGGCTGTCCCGGTAGGCATAGCAGGGCCAAACCTCTACTTCATCCCGAAGCAAAACATAGTCACACCCCCAGGTGTCGATGGACAGGCTTTCCATGGCCGGGAACCGCTCCAACGCCCGGTCGATACCCGTTTTGATATGGAGCAGCAGCGCGTCCATGTCCCAGACCAAGCGGCCGTCCGCCTCCCGCACCCCGTTGGGGAAGCGGTAGACCTCCTCCATCCTGATTTCTCCGTCCTCCCGCCAGCCTGCGATGTGCCGTCCGGAGGACGCGCCGATGTCGATGGCAAGATGATACAAAATAAGACCTCCCTTCTCCGCTTTGCCCAATCCTATCATGGGCAGGCCGGAGAAGGGAGGTCCTGTTTTGAGAAAAAAGTGTCCTATTTTGCAAGACGGTACCGTCGGGGCGACAGCCCGTAGGCCGCCTTGAAGATGCGGTGGAAATAGCTGATGTTTTCATAGCCCACCGCCAGGGCAACATCGTCCACGTTCTGCCCGGTGCTTTTCAGCAGGAAGGCAGCCTGGGACAGACGCTTCTCCTGCACCAGCTGGGTGAAGGTTTTCCCCGTCTGCCGCCGGATCAGCCGGGACAGGCTGTATACGTCGGTGTGCAGCAGCCGGGCCGCATTTGTCAGGCTGGCCTGGGGATAATGTCCCTCCACGTAGCGCAGCAGCTTTAAAATGGCGTCCTCCTGGTCGTCCCAGTCCAGCTTGTCCGTGTGGCTGAGCAGCTGGAGGAACAGCAGGGTCATGGTCATCTGGCTGACCTTGCGGCGGTTGGGGGTGTCGTGGAGGAGGGCGATCAGCAGGTTTTCCGCCAGGTTTTGGATGGGCCGGTCGTCCGCCACCTGGAAATGGAGGCAGCTTGGCCCGATGTTCTGTTGGAACAGGCAGTCCAGCAGGAACTGTCTGAGGAGGGTGGCCTCCTGACCGATGGCGGACAGGGTATCGCTGAAAAACTCCGGCAGGACGATAAAGTTCACCGCAATGTCGTCCCGCCCCGCCGGGCAGACCTGGTGCGCCGCCTTCTGGCCTAAAAACAGCAGCTCACCCGGCTTCAGCCGGATGGATTTTCCGTTCACAATGTGCTCCACCACCCCGGAGCAGCCATACACCATTTCCACATAGTCGTGGGTATGCTCCGGGAAGTGAACGAAACGGGTGTTGGGCCGCAGGGTGATGAGTCTGCCGCCGGACAGCAGCTTTTGGCTGTTGACCACGTTGAGCCGGCTTTGCATATACAGGCTGCGGTCAATCGTAGCCTGCCCCTCCAAAATCGCCCGCTCTTCCTCGGTGATGGCGCGCAGCTCCCACAAAATGCGCTCGTCCAGCATAGCCGATCCCTCCAGTTTTTATTATCAGAATCATAGCATGGCCGCGAAGGTTCTGTAAAGCGCGGCAGACGGCCTGCCTGATTCTGAGGTTATTAACAAATTTTCAGAGCAACAGCTTGGCGTCCAATATCAGGTCATTCCCCGTGTCAAGCAAGGCAGCCCCTGCTGCATCCACGCTCCAAATGGACGTTAGAAACAGCGTCATCCCAGCGCATTCTCAACAGCTGCGATCAAAAAGCCGAAGCCACCACGTTTGACGGCTTCGGCTTTTTGATTGGGCGCGTCTGTCGGCTTACACATGGGCCGGCATCCCGATGGTCAGCCGCGTCATCATCCGCTCTCCTCCCGGCGGCCTCTCCGCCTCGTATTATCCTTCAGTTAAACAGCTCCGCGTTTTCCTCGAACAGCTCCTGCACCCTCCGTTTCAGCAGGCGGTGGGAAGGCTTTTTCAGCGACCGGTCAGCGGCGATCAGATCCTCCGCCGCCTGCCGGGCCTCTTTCAAAAGCTCCATGTCGGCGGCGAAGTCCGCCACCTTCAATTGGGGCAGGCCGTGCTGGCGCTTGCCGAAAAAGTCGCCGGGTCCCCTCAGGCGCAGGTCCTCCTCCGCGATCTGGAACCCGTCGTTGGTGGCGCACAGGGCCTTCAGACGCTCCCGCGCCGTCTCGCTGCGGCTGGAGGTCACCAGCACACAATAGCTCTGGTGCTTCCCCCGACCCACCCGGCCCCGGAGCTGGTGGAGCTGGCTCAGCCCAAACCGCTCCGCGTTCTCGATGACCATCAGGGAGGCGTTGGGCACATCCACTCCCACCTCAATGACGGTGGTGGATACCAGCACATCCAGCTCGCCCCCGGCAAAGGCGGCCATCACGGCCTCTTTCTCTTTGGATTTCAGCTTGCCGTGGACAAAGCCCACCCGCAGGTCCGGAAACACCTTCTCCGCAAGCTCATGGGCGTAGGTGGTCACCGCTTTCAGGTCCATGGGCACGCCCCCCGACTCTCCCCACTGGGGCAGGTCCCCGGACTCTTCCACCGAGGGGCAAACGATATACACCTGCCGTCCCTGGCCCACCTGCTTGCGGACAAAGCCGTACATCCGCTGCCGCTTGTCCTCCCCCACGGTGTAGGTGGACACCGGGGTCCGCCCCGGGGGCAGCTCGTCCATGACGGACACGTCAAGATCGCCGTAGATGATAAGGGCCAGCGTCCGGGGAATGGGCGTGGCGGACATGACCAGAACATGGGGCGGGACATCCCCGCCCTTCTCCGCCAGCGCCGCCCGCTGGGCCACGCCGAAGCGGTGCTGCTCGTCGGCAATGACCAACCCCAGGTCCTTGTACTCCACCCCCTGGGAGAACAGGGCGTGGGTGCCCACAATGAGGTCGATCTCTCCCTGCGCCAAAGCGGACAGGAGGGCTTTTTTCTCTGTCCCCTTCACCGACCCGGTGAGCAGCGCCACCCGCACCCCAGCCGGGGACAGCAGGGCGTCCATGGTTTTAGCGTGCTGTTCCGCCAGCAGCTCGGTGGGAGCCATGAGAGCGCACTGTCCCCCATTTTTCGCCGCCGTCCAGGCTCCGAAGGCCGCCACCGCCGTTTTGCCGGACCCCACGTCGCCCTGGACCAGACGGTTCATGGCCTTGCCGGACTTTAAATCGGCGGCGATGTCCTCCATGGCCCGCCGCTGGGCCCCTGTGGGCGCAAACGGCAGAAGGGCGGAGAATTCCTCCGGAGAGCTCTCCATCAGCCGTCCCGCTCCCACTGAGCGGCGGTCCTTCAGCTGGGCCAGACCGCAGGTGAGCACAAACAGCTCCTCAAACACCAGCCGGCGCCGGGCGATGGCCAGCTCCTCGAAGGTGGCGGGATAGTGGATGTTTTTCCGGGCAAACTGGGTCTGGCAGAGCTGGTGGCTCTTGCGCACCTGAGCGGGCAGCACCTCGGGCAGGCCGTCCAGGCATTCGTCCACCGCCCGGCGGGTGAGCCCCGCCAGCAGGTTATTGGAGATGCCCGCCGTCAGCGGGTATACCGGCATGATAAGCCCGGTGAACCGCGCCGCCCCCTCCCGCTCGAACACGGGGTTGGTCATGGCGAACAGGTTTCCCTGCCGCTCCACCGCGCCATAAAACACGTAGCTCTCCCCCCGGTGCAGCACCTCCCGGATGTAGTCCTGGTTGAAGAACGTGATATGCACCGTTCCAGATTCGTCCACCGCCTTTACCTTCACCAGGGAAAGGCCCCGGCGGACGTAGCTGACCCGCGGGGTTTCCGAAACTATGACGGCCACGCAGCAGGGCCGGTCCTGGGGCGCGTTCTGGAGGGAACAGCACTCCCGCCGGTCCTCATACCGCTGAGGCAGATGGTCCAGGGTGTCCCCCAGGGTGTGCAGGCCCAGCTTCTCCAGCTTTTTCCCTCTGGCAGGTCCCACCCCCGGCAGTCCGGTCAGGGGTGTCTCTGGTGTCAGCGGCACAGCGTTCACCTCCTCGCCGCAAAGCCGGCGGGCGGCCTTGCGGAGCTCCGTTTTATTTCTTTAGTTTACCACACCTTCCCCGTCGAAAACAATCCCCATGGGATTTTTCCCCCTCGTCTGGTATAAATTGTAACGCCCTCGTCCACAATAGGGCAGGAGGTGTTGTTATGAACAACAAACGAACATGGATCGAAAAGCTAAGCGATTTCATTTCAGGAAAGGGTTTCTATCTTGTGGTACTCATCTGCGTGGCCGCCATCGCTCTGTCCGGCTATTACCTGGTCCAGGGGGTGCGCGGCGGGCTGGACCAGACTCTGGACCAGCCGGTGTCCGGCTCCGCCGCCATTGCGGGCCAGCCCTCCGCCGCCCCTAGTGTCAGCCCCTCGGTGAAGCCCGCCAATCCCCCCGCCGCGGGCTCCGCTCAGATCACCGCGGCTCCGTCCGCGGCCCCCTCTCCCTCTGTTCAGCCCCAGCCCTCGGCGGCTCCCGCGCCGTCCACAGCTCCCGCCCCGCTGGTCTTTACATGGCCGGTGAACGGCGCCGTCATCGCCGGGTTCTCTGTGGAGGCCCTGGCCTATAACGAGACCATGGGCGACTGGCGCACCCACAACGGCCTGGACATCGCCGCCTCGCTGGGCACTCAGGTGCTGGCCGCCGCCAGCGGCACGGTGTCCGCCGTCTATGAGGACGACCTGATGGGTACCGTGGTGGAGATCGACCACGGCCAGGGGGGGCTGAAAAGCCAGTACGCCAATCTGGCCGCCGTGCCCACCGTTCAGGTCGGGGATGCGGTGAGCACCGGAACGGTCATCGGCTCCGTGGGTCAGACCGCCGCCTCTGAGAGCGGCCGCGCCTCCCATATCCACTACGCCCTGCTGAAGGAGGGCTATCCGGTGGACCCCGCCGACTATCTGCCCCAGCGATAGGGCAAGCCGTTCCACGCAAAGAAGCCCGGCCCCTTTCAGGGGCCGGGCTTCTTCCTATTGCAAGGCAGCTCGATTACAGCTTGAGGGAGGGGGCGGAATAGGTGCGGCCCGCCAGCTCGCTGTTGAGCATGTACAGAGCCTTGGCGTCGCCGCCGAACAGCTCCATCTTGCGGATCATGCCGGAGGAATTGACCTCCTCCTCGCCCTGCTCCTTGACAAACCAGTCCAGGAACTGCACCGTGCGGTGGTCCTTCGCCTCCAGGGCGGCGTCATAGATGGCGTTGATAAGGCCGGTGACGTACTGCTCGTGGGCGTGGGCGGCCTTCAGGGGGTCCATCAGCTCCTTGTACTCCTTGTCGGGCTTGGCGATGGCGCCCAGGGTCACCATCTGGTCGTTGTTGTGCAGGTACTTATAGATGAGCATGGCGTGGTCCTGCTCTTCCTTGGCCTGGATCTCATACCAATTGGCAAAGCCGTCCAGCCCTTGGTTGGCATAGAAGTTGGCCATATCCAGGTACAGATAGGCGGAGTACAGCTCCTTGTTCACCTGATCGTTCAGCAGCTCGGAAACCTTTTGATCCATGATCGAAAACACTCCCTATTTTCATAAAATTGCGTCCTGCGGCGCTTTCATTGGAAAGTATAGCACTTTTTTCCGCCGTGTCAACCGTTTTCCACGGCTTTTTCAAACGTCAGTTTGGCCTCGCCTGCCAGGTCCCGCATGAATCCCGGGCTTACCTTGCACACCTGGCGGTCATAGGTGTACAGGCCGTTGGTCTCCCCCTCCACGTCGCTGAGCTGTGTGTAGATGCAGCCGCACAGACCGCGGGGGATGGAGGGCATCACCATGTCGCAGTGCAGATTTGCGATGCGGACCTCCAGGTCCAGCTGTGTCTCGCACAGTTCGCCATAGCCGTAATTTTTCCGGTTCCGGGCGGCGTGGCCCTCGATCCGGCGGGAAAAGCCGCCGCACTCGCTGAGGAAGAGGAACTTCCCCGGCTGGTCCCCGTTCAGCACCCGGCTGTTGAAGTAGACGTGCTCGCTCTGCACGTCGCTCTCCCGCTGGGCGAACCAGCCGGAGGTGGTCATGAAAAACCGGGTGGGGTCGGCGGGCTTGAGCAGACCGTAGATGCGGTCGGAGTCGTACTGGCCCCAGCCCTCGTTGAAGATGGTCCAGCCGATGATGCAGGGGTGGTTTTGCAGGTGGGCAATGGTGTCCAGGCAGTGGCGCTCGAAGAACGCCTTGCGGTGCTCACCGCCGCCGGCCCCCAGGTCCTTTCGCTTTTTATACCCCAGGGTGGGTATAACGGTGTCCCGGACATAGCGGTACTCCCCCGAGTTCACCATATCCTGGACCACCAGCATCCCGCAGCGGTCGCAGGCGTAGTAGAACGCCTCCGGCTCCACCTTGACGTGCTTGCGCAGTGTGTTGAAGCCCATGTTCTTCATCCGCATGACGTCCGCGTCGTACTCCTCCGGGCTTTGAGGCAGGAACAGACCGTCCTCAAAATAGCCCTGGTCCAGCACGCCGTGGAGAAACACGGGCTTCCCGTTGAGGCACAGGCGGGCATGGCCGCCGATCTCCCTGATGGTCACGGTGCGCAGGGCAAAGTAGCTCTCCACCCGGTCGGCGGCGGTGGCGATGGTCATGGTGTATAAGTAGGGGTCGTCCGGCTCCCACAGGATGGGGTCTGGTATCTCCAGGCGGAGAGGCCCTTCCTTCCCGGCGGCGGTGAGCACTTTTCCGTTCCCCAGCGGGACGGCCACATTATATTCCGCCCCGCCCGCGTCCACCTCCAGGGTGACGCCGGTGAGGTCCGGGGTAAGGCGCAGGGACTGCACCGCGCCCCTGACCGGGACGGCCTCCAGCCACACGCTCTGCCAGATGCCGGACACCGGGGTGTACCACATCCCGTGGGGCCGCTTGTGCTGCTTGCCATAAGGGTAGCTGTGGGACAGGGTGTCCACCGCCTTTACCGTCAGTCGGTTCTCCCCTTTGTGCAGCAGATGGGTGATATTGGCGGAAAAGGGAAGATACCCTCCCTCATGGCGGACCGCGTTCCGGCCGTTCACCCACACCTCCGCCACCTGGTCCACCGCCCCAAAGTGGAGCAGCACCCGGTGTCCTCGGGGGACAAAGCCCTCGGGCAGGGTAAATGCTGTCTCATACCACAGCACATCCCCCACTGCGCCGCCGTAACCGGACAGAGGCGCCTGGGGCGGCCAGGGCGCCCGAATGGGCCTGCCGTTCAGGGTCCAGCCCTCATTCAGCGGGAAAAAGCTGTCCCGCCGCAGCTGGGGACGGGGATAGTACCGCTCCCAACCACTGTGCTCCATACCCTTCGCTTCCTTTTTGTTATGATGTCTCATCCTGGGCCGGAAAGGGCCCGGGCAGAGTAGAGCAGCCGCTGGGCGGCTATTTTTATCATACCACCGCTCACAGCGGATGGCAACCTGTTTTTTGGAAGATCTGTGGAGAGAAGCAGCAACTGATTCTGCTCCTTTTGTACAAAACATCGTGGATACACAATAAAATGTGGTGCGCAGAACTCCCGCGCCCCGGACGCGGGAGTTCTGCGCCATCAATGCTGAATCAGGTCAGCTCTCCATGTGGCGGCCTAAAAATCCGGCCACCGTCTGGGCCAGCTTCAGCTCCACGTCACCCAGAGCGGGAGCGTCGCCGTCAGACACAAAGGCCACACAGCCCAGCACATCCCCCTCGGACAGGATGGGCACGGCAATGAGCACGCGGTACTTGTCGGTGCCGTCGCACAGGGGCAGGGACTGCTCAGCCTGGACTCCGCGGCGCTCCTCCATCACCTGCTCCACCTGGGGGGACACCCGCTTGTCCACCACCTCGCGGCGCGGGACGCCGCCGGCGGCAATGACGCTGTCCCGGTCGGTAATGACAGCGGGCAGGCCCGCCACCCGGCTGATGGTGTCGCAAAGCTGGGCGGCAAAGTCGGACACGTCGCCTAATTGAGAGTATTTTTTGAAAATGACGCCGCCTTCACGGTCCGTGTAAATTTCCAAGGGGTCGCCTTCACGTATGCGCATGGTGCGGCGGATCTCCTTGGGAATCACCACCCGGCCCAGGTCATCGATGCGGCGCACGATCCCGGTTGCTTTCATGGTTTTCCTCCTGCGTTCTGCCGCGGCTTCCCACGGCATTTTTTGTATCGTTCCATTTGTATTATCCGCAGGATTTGGAAGCGTATTCAATTTCAGCCGCTGGTTTTCTTTGGAAGAATGTCATAGCTATGAGAAAATCATAAGAATATCAGTGAAAGCCCTTCAAAATAGTGAGGCACCCCGCTTCGACACCATTAGAGGTGCGCAACGGGGCGCTTTTTTGCCTATTTCCCAAACATCTCTCGAAACAGCTCCGGCATGTCCAGGTATATCTCACCCTCGGTCACGGTGCAAAGCCGGACCCTGTGCTTTTTGAAAGTTTGCCAATACCGGCCGACCTCATCCAAACTCCGTCCCAGACAGGAGAGATTCATCATCAGAAGGATATCCACCCTTCGCTCCTCCATGGCGGCGCGGAGTTCCAGCAGGCCCGGGTGGTCCAGGGCCGGCTCATTTCCCACATCACTGGAGCAGCCCACGACCTTCATCCCATTTTCCTGCGCGTAGGCCTCCAGCTCATCGGTCTCACTGTCCCCACGGCAGTACAGCCATGTACGATTTTTCTCCATCACAACACCCCCATAAAAGCAGCCGTTGTTCTCCCGCGTGTCCCTCAAAACCGCAGCTTTTTCTCCATTTCCGCCTGAATAGCCCGAAGCTCCTCCATCAGGCCGCTGCGCTCACGCTTGTCCATATGAGTAAAGAAAAGCCCGTACTCAAAAAAACCGCCCCTTCTCGGCGTCACCCGCATCACCCGGCAGCGATAGGTGGAATATCCGTCATCCTTGGCCCGCCTCACCCGCAGGTACAGCTGCTGCTCCACACGATAAACGCAGCTCGACACGACGCAGGCCCCGCCGGTGCTGATGTTGAGCAGCTGGCACAGCTGAGGGGGGCCCTGCTCCTCACCGTCCAGGGCGCACGCGTCGGCGGGCGGACACAGGGGGTAGCGAACGCGTTTTCTCTGCGTCTCATAAGGAATCGCCACCAAATCTCCCACCGTACACACCGCCTCGGAACACTGAAGCACTGTGCCCCGCAGAAGGATCGGGTCCATCTGTGCGTCGTAGCCCCGGACCAGCACCACACCGTCCACTTCGCCAGCTGGAAAAACCGCCTCGCCCGGGACCCGCACGATGGTCAGCTTCATCGGACCGGCCGCGGTCAGTCTGCCGAACAGCAGCACCGTGTCAAAGTCCCGCATCACCTCAACGGGCATTCCTTGATTCAATACGGGTTCCTTCGGCTGTCCTTGGCCCACCGCCCAGGTAATGGAATGAGCAAACATTGATTTCAGCAAAGAACCCACACTCATTTTGCACCTCTCAGCGGAAATGGGCGCCAGCAGCTTTTCCGTGGTTGTAATGTTTTCCTTCATTTTGTATTATTTTCTTACACGCTGTAAATCTTTATTACAAGTATAGCTCACAATAGTGGTATTGTCAAGGGCGGCTGGAGGCGATACCATGAAAATTTACGACTTTGGCGGACAGAAAAATATCTCTGGTGACCGCATCCATCAGGCGAGGACGGCCATGCGGCTGTCCCAATCTGAGCTGGCCGCCCGGATGCAGGTCAACGGCGTCACCATCGAGCGCGAAGCCATCAGCAAAATCGAGACGAGGGACCGCTTTGTCACAGACTATGAGCTCATGATGTTCGCAAAGGTGCTCGGTGTCTCAATGGATTGGCTGGTCGCGCCAACTAAAATAGAGGGCGAATAGGTTCAGAAGCTCACCGCGGCTTCCGAACCTTTTTCTTCAACGCACGGCATACTTTTCCCCCAGACCGCAAACCATATCCCTGAGGTGATTTGTCCATGCACTATTCCGATTTAAACGCCCTGCTGCGCAGTGAGCCGGAGGCCAGACACTATTTTGACACCCTTCCGAACTACGCCAGGGAGCAGATCAGCACCCGCTCCGACAGCGTGAATTCCTTTGCCTGTCTGAAGGACTATGCCCAGAATCTTCTGCGCGGCGACGACTGACCCAGCACAAGAAAACCACCTCCTTGCGGGGTGGTTTTCCCTTTATCCCAGCATGGCCGACCACAATTTCCTTCAGCGCTTCCATGTCGCCGCTGCCGGACGGCTCGATCCCCAGGCTCTCGCTTTTACTCTCCCCCAGCCGGTGATAGGGCAGCAGATTCACGCTCACGTCCCCGCCCAGGGAGGCGGCGAACCGGCCCACGGCATGAAGGCTTTCAATGCTGCCATTATATCCTGGGACAGTGGGCATGCGCAGAATCACCGGAACGCCCAGCTCTCCATGAATGTGGCGGATGTTGTCCAGAATGCAGTTGTTGGGCACGCCCGTCAGCCTTTCGTGGGCCTTGGAGTCCATGTGCTTCACATCCAGCAGTGCGATGTCCACATGGGCAAACACCAGGTCCACCACCTCCCGTCGGGCTATCCCGAATTCCAGGCCCGTCATGGATACAATAGGTCTGAATGTTGAACACTGGGGCTGTGGCGTTATAGTTGATCTCAGAATTCATGTCAAAGCGCTCCTTCCATAGCCGCGCACCGGCGTGCCGCGGCGGTGGACGTGAAGGGGACAAAGGTTGCCTTCCTGGGCTACAACTCCATCCTGCCCCAGGGCTCCTGGGCTGAGGAGGCCTGCCTGGGCTGCAATCCCGCCCGGGGCATCACCGCCTACGTCCCCGTGGAGCACGACCAGCCCGAGACTCCCTGCCGCATGTACAGCTTCCCCCATCCCGACGACCTGGGGAAAATGCTCTGCGATATCCGGGAGGCAAGGGAAAGGGCGGATGTGGTGGTGGTATCCATCCACTGGGGCATTCACTTCAAGGAGGGCGTGCTGGCCGACTACCAGCGCTACTACGCCCACTTCGCCATTGACGCCGGAGCCGATCTGATTCTGGGCCACCATACCCACATTCTCAAGCCCATTGAGATCTACAAGGGCAAGGCGATCTTCTACAGCCTGGGCAATTTCGCCATGGAGGAGGTCACCGACATGCTCCGGGACGTGAAGGCCAAAGGTCAGGACATGAAAACCAGCAAGAGCCACACCGAGATGACCGCCATCAGCGACGCCTTCAAGACCACCAAGCGCAGCTTCCCCATGGACAGCTACATGACCATGATCGCCCGCTGGACGGTGGAGGACGGCAAGATCGCCGAGGTCTCCTACCTGCCCGCCTATCTGCCCACCGACGGTGCGCCCTACGTGGTGGGACCGGAGGACCCCATGTTCCAGCAGATCAACGACTACATGGCCCGGATCACCCGTGAGCAGGGGATGGACGAGGGCATCTATCATGTGAAGGGGAACGGCGTCCGTCTGGCCTGACCTTCTTCCCCGCCCGGCGGCGGAGCGCTCACGCCCCGCCGGGGTCCCGGCCCTGTGAGAAATCAAAGAAAGAGGAGAGAGGAAACACATGAACACGACCGCTATCGTCATCTGTCTGATCGGCATCGCCGTAGCCATCGTCCTGGGCTACAAGTGGAACGTGAACATGGGCGCCACCGCCATGGTGTTTGCCTGGATCGCCGCCAACGACTTCGTGGCCGCCCGCCTGGACATCCAGATGCTCAGCTTCTGCGGCTTCGTGGTGTGCACCCTGATGAAGCTGGCCAAGCCCACCGGCGCCATCAAGAGCGTGCCCTGGAACACCATCATCCTCATCGGCGGCATCGGCATCCTGATGGGCGCCAACTATACCGCCATCTCCCCCTTCTCCACCGGCGGCGCCATCTTTATGTCCAACTGTAACGACGAGACCGTGCGCGGCAAGCTCATCGGCTGGCAGCTGGGTCTGGCCGTGCTGGGCATGGCTGCCACCGTGATCCTGGGCATGGTGGGTTTCCTGGGCCTTTTCTAAGCGTCCCCCTCCCTCTGCGGGCCGCCCCTCCGGCCAGGGCTGGGGGTGGCCCGCCGCTATGAACTTCATGAAAGGAAGCGATCGCCATGTACAAGCGCATTGAACGCATCAAGAAACGTGTGGTCGTTGATCACTATCCCATCTGCATCGAGAAGTACCGCATCACCGCCGACGTGCTGGAGCGCTCCAAGCACGACCCCGCCGTGGTCCAGCGCGGCAAGATGCTCCAGGCCTACGCCCAGCGTATGCCCATCGCCATCGCTGACGACGAGCTGATCGTGGGCCTGGGGGCCTCCAAGCCCATGGGCCTGGAGATCGGCCCCAACTACGGCATCTGGACCCAGGACGAGATCGACAGCCTGGTGGAGGACGGCTACATCATGAGCGAGGAGGACCAGCGCGCCCTCCAGGAGCTGAACAAGTACCACGACCCCGCCACCCAGATCGGGATGCAGGGCGACATCTTCTATGAGCCGGAGAGCGAGTGTATTTTGAAGCTCCTGAAGGCCGGTCTGGTCCTGCCCCCCTGGAAGGAAAAGTCCGAGGGCGGCGGTGTAGGCGGCTACGCCCAGATCGGCCTGGGCCTGGGCCCCAGCCTGGTGCTGCTGCTGGTGGACTACACCAAGATTCTCCACAACGGTACCAACGCCCTCATCCGGCAGGCCAGGGACTGCCAGAAGGCCCTGCGCTTCACCGACGGAGAGGCCATCGACAAGTTCCGCACCTATCAAGCCGTGATTATGGCCTTTGAGGCCATGAACACCCTGACCGGTCGGTACTCCAAGCTGGCCGCCGAGATGGCCGCCAAGGAGAGTGACCCCGTCCGCAGGGCCGAGCTGGAGGGCATCCAGTGTCAGGCCGAGGGGCTGAGCATCCCGCCTTTGTCAGCGACGAAAGCTATATCCGTTTTTTCACCATGTACGGCGTGTCTCTGGAGGACGCCCGGGATTACGCCATCACCGGCTGTCTGGACGCCAACCTGGCGGGCAAGAGCCGCACCGGCCCGGTGCCCATGACCATTATGACCGTCATCTTCGACCTGTTCCGCCACAATGGCGTCAACATGAAAAACGGCGAGCTGGCGGGCATCCCAACCGGGGACTTCACCCGGTTCAAGGACTTCGAGGAGATGTTTGCCGCCTGGGAGAAGCAGTTCAAATACTGCCTGAGCGTGGTGGGTGAGCGCAACAACGTGGAGCTGAAGGTCACCCAGGAGGTCCTGGTGGACCCGCTGCGCTCCGCGCTGATGTACAAGGGCATTGAAAGCGGCAAAGACATCTGGGCCCGCCATGACATTCCCTTCGGCAACACCGCCTCCATCTGCACCATCGGTATGGTTGCTGAAAACCGACGGGGACAAGGCCAAGCTGGCCGCCCTCATCAGCACCTATCTGAACAACGGCGGCAAGCACGTGCAGTTCAACGTGGTGACCACCGAGGCCATGGTGGCCGCACGGGAAAATCCCGCCGAGCACCGGGATCTTCTGGTGCGCATCGCTGGCTACAGCGCGTACTTTGTCCAGCTCAACGACGCCATGCAGCAGGAGGTCATCACCCGCACTGAGCACAGCCTGTAAGCGTCCGCCTCAAATTGCTCCCATCACAAGAAAATGCAGGCGCTTTTTCTCCTTCCGGGCGGGATCATTCCAGTTCAGAGAAAATAAAAGTTGCGCGAAACGCGGGGTTGTGCCATAATAAGCGTGGAAACGGTGCTGCGCTGAAACACAGCGGCGTGAATGAATCGCAAACCGCCGTAATATGCTTGGAACCAGTATTCCCGTGCAAGATTTCTATTTCAAAGGTCGTGATCTAATGGAAAAATCCGTCAAGAAGCGCCGCGTGGCCAAAATCACCCTCATCGTGCTGGCCGTGCTGCTGGTGCTCATCGCGGGGGCGCTGACCTTCGCGGGAAATTACTTATTCAATTTCGCCCTGGACCCCCAAGGAGGCGGTATGTTCAGCGGCTACGAACCGGATGCGTGGGAGCTGACGGGAAAAAGCGCCTGGTTCGCCGGCGGCGCCCAGGACCGCTGGCTCACCAGCCACGACGGGCTGGCCCTCCACGCCCTGTACCTGCCCCAGGAGTCGGAAAGCCATAAATACGCTGTGATCTGCCACGGCTACGGCAGCATTCCCCAGGACATGGGCGGCTTCGCGTCCCACTTCTACGACATGGGCTATCACATCCTGGCCCCCGCCGCCCGGTGCCACGAGCTCAGCGAGGGCCGCTATGCCAGCATGGGCTGGCTGGAGCGCCGGGACATCGTGGACTGGGTGAACACCCTGGTGGAGCAGGACCCGGAAGCGGAAATCATCCTGTTTGGCATCTCCATGGGCGGGGCCACGGTGATGATGACCGCCGGAGAGGCCGATCTGTCCCCCAATGTGAAGTGCATCATCGAGGACTGCGGCTACTCCTCCGTGTGGGACGAGTTCGCGGGCCAGCTTGACGAGCTGTTCGGCCTGCCCACCTTCCCGGTGCTGGACGCGGCCTCCCTGGTGTGCCAGGTGCGGGCGGGGTTCGGCTTCAAGGAGGCGTCGGCGCTGGAGCAGCTGTCCTATAACGGCAGCCGCCCCATGCTCTTCATCCACGGCGAGGAGGACACCTTTGTTCCCTACTGGATGCTGGACAAGGTGTATCATTCCTGCTGCTGCGAGGAAAAGGAGATGCTGTCCGTCCCCGGCGCGGCCCACGGCGAGGCGTCCAGCGTGGACCCGGAGCTGTACTGGTCCACCGTGGAAAGCTTTTTGGCAAAGTACATGAATTGACGCCAACAGCGGCGGAGGGGTCCCCTCCGCCGCTGTTTTCACCGCTCCTCCCGGATAAAGCGCTCCAATTCCTCCTCCAGAGCCTGGAAAAACTGCCCCATGTGGGCCCCGTCCACCAGAGCGTGGTTGACCAGCAGGGTGACGGGCATGACGGTCCGCTCCCCTTCCGTCACGTACTTTCCCCAGGTGATCCGAGGGTTGCTGTCCGCCGGATTGGGCACCGGCTGGCGCAAATCCGTATACCGCACCCAGGGCAGCGTGGAGATGAACAGCAGGCTCAGCGCGTCCTCGCCGTCGTCCAGGCCGCCGCGGACCCTGGCTTCCTCCTGGAGGGCCTGGGCGGCGGGCAGGTAGCCGGCAAAGGGCTGCATGCAGTTCAACCGGCAGTAGCTGTATGTCCCGTCCTCCCGCATCACCGTGTGGGAGGTATCGCACATCCCGAACTCCACCGGCCTGCCGTCCACAATGCGCTGGCGCAGCTGGGGCACGGCGTTGGCCGCCCGTCCGGCGCAATACAGGAAGCTGAGGAAGAAGGGCGTCCCCGTCCCTTTGCACGCCGCCAGGAACCGGGTGACGTCCACCTCCGCCGTCACCCCGGCATAGGGGTCCGCCATGGCGCTGAAATATTCAAAATGTGCCCTGCGGGGATAATGCTCCCAATCTATGACCCGATATTCCATCCCGCTCTCCTCCTTTTTCCAACATTGTACCTCACCCGCCGGGAAAAAGCAATTCCCGTTCCCATGCCGCACAAATTCACCCCTTATAAACGCCGGTTTGCTCTGGACGTACCGCCGCTGTTGTGATACACTATAGGGACGCTCCTGCGCAGGAAAGAGGGAAGCTCCGTGATTTTCGGAACACACATCAACAAATATTACTTCAAATACGCCGGCTGGCTCCTGCTGGGCCTGACCTCGCTGGTTCTGGTGGACTACATCCAGCTTATCATCCCCAACCTGTACCAGCAGGTCATCAACGGCATGAACCAGGGCTATGTCACCGTGGATGGCGCGGACCTCCCCTTTGACATGGATTTCCTGCTTGACCGCATCTGCCTGCCCATGGTATGGATCGTGGTGGCCATGGTTGTTGGCCGCTTCTTGTGGCGCGTGTGCATCTACGGCGCCGCCATCAAGGTGGAGACCGGCCTGCGCAACGAGATGTTCGACCATGCCAAGGACCTGTCCCGGCAGTTTTACCAGGAGAACAAGGTGGGCGGTCTCATGAGCCTGTTCACCAACGATCTGGAAACGGTGCAGGACTGCTACGGCTCGGGCTTTCTCATGTTTTTCGACGCGCTGCTGCTGGGCAGCCTGTCCATCCACCACATGTGGCGGATGGACCCCTTCATGACCGCCCTGACCCTGATCCCCATGGGGCTGCTGCTGGCGTCCAGCGCGGTGGTGGGCAAGTACATGATGAAGAAATGGGACATCCGTCAGACGGCGTTCTCCAAGCTGTCCGACTTCTCCCAGGAGAGCTTTTCCGGCATCGCCGTCATCAAAGCCTTTGTGAAAGAGGCCAGGGAGCTGATGGCTTTCCAAAAGCTCAACGTGGAAAACGAGAAGGCCAACGTGGAGTTCACCCGTGCCTCGGTGCTGCTGCGCATTCTGGTGACGCTGTTTGTGGAGTCGGTGGTCTGCATCATCCTGGGCTACGGCGGCTATCTGGTGTGGAAGGGCGAATTCAACGCCGGGGAGCTGATGGAGTTCATCGGCTATTTTGAGGCCATCATCTGGCCCATCATGGCCGTCTCTGAGCTCATCGACATGACCAGCCGGGGCCGGGCTTCCCTCAAGCGCATCAGCGAGCTGCTGGACGCCCCCTGCGACGTGGCGGACCGCCCGGACGTGACGCCCCTGGGCGAGGTGAGGGGGGACGTGGAATTCCGCCACCTCACCTTCCGCTACCCTGATGGGGAGTTTGACTCCCTGCGGGACGTGTCTTTCACCATCCGGGCCGGGGAGCGGGTGGGGCTGGTGGGCCGCACCGGCTCGGGCAAGACCACGGTGGTGGATCTGATCCTGCGCACCTGCAACGTGCCCGACGGCACCGTGTTCGTGGACGGCCGCGACGTGAACACCGTCCCCATCCGGGACGTGCGCCGTGCGGCGGCCTATGTGCCCCAGGACAACTTTCTGTTCAGCGATACCATCGCCCGGAACATCGACTTCACCGGGAGCATACCCGACCGGGAGCGAGTGTCCATCGCCGCCGTGCTGGCCGGTGTGGACGGCGACGTAAGGGAGTTCCCTCTGGGCTACGACACCGTGCTGGGAGAGCGGGGCGTCACCGTGTCCGGCGGGCAGAAGCAGCGCATCTCCATTGCCCGGGCCCTCATCAAGGACGCGCCCATCCTCATTCTGGACGACTCCGTGTCCGCCGTGGACACCCAGACGGAGCGCACCATCCTGGACAACCTGAAAACCACCCGGCAGGGCCGCACCACCATCCTGATCGCCCACCGCATCTCCACCGTGGAGCAGATGGACCGCATCATTTTCCTGGAGGACGGCGCCGTCACCGCCGTCGGCGCCCACCAGGAGCTCTATGACAACTGTCCGGCCTACCGCCACATGGTGGAGCTGCAAAAGCTGGAGGAAGAGGGGGCAAAGCACAATGCCTGATCCCATGCGCGAATACCTGCCCATCCTGTTCATAGGGGCCGTCATCGGCGTGTTCTCCCTCATTTTCCTTCTGGCCTGGCGGCGGGAGAAAAACAATCAGTCCGCCCCGGACTTTGACCGTCACATCCCCGACGGCGAGATTTTCCGGCGGCTGGCCAAATACGCCGCGCCCTATAAGAAGCAGTTTGTCCTGGTGCTGGCGGTCATGCTGCTGTCCATCACCTACGACCTGGCCGCCCCCCTCATCGTGGGCCGGGTGGAGGGGCTCATCAAGGACCGCTTCGAGCCCTCCGTCCTCCTGCGCTGGGTGGCGCTGTACGCGGGCATCCTGATCGTGGCCCTGGTGTGCACCTATGTCCAGTACATCATCCTGCAAAAGACGGGACAGAAAATCCTCTCCGCCCTGCGGCAGGACCTGTTCACCCACATTGAGAGCCTGTCCCACGACCAGCTCAACAAAATCCCCGTGGGCAAGCTGGTCACCCG
>CAJULJ010000037.1 GCA_910587395.1 uncultured Oscillospiraceae bacterium
CTATTATCATTCCTTCCTGTTTGCTTGACTCTTTGCCCTTTAATCAGCGGTTCCTATATCCGAACCTTTTCCCCATGGGGAACGGGTTCGGGTATATTCTTTATTTGGAAAATATCAGCATATAGGAAACCAGCCCCTGTCAAATGACGGGGCTATTCCTTTTATGTATACAATTGTTTCTGCCCCTGCTTGCACTTCCATTCAGAAAACGTTTTACCTGTCGCTGGCCGCCCTTCAACGCTTGGATGTTCTCTGCCTGTGTTCGTTAAATCCCGCTGTGGCCGCCATCATATCCGGCTGAGCTATGCGGTGGATCAGTTCGAGTATAAGCAACGCATCATCGTCGCTGAGCCGACGTAGCGCTTGAATTGCCTCCAGCACAACCGGCGAATCATGCTTCCCGTCGTCAAAAAACTCCGCAACCGTTAGATGAAAATAGTCCGCAATGTTAAAAAGCTGCTTTGCGGACGGCAGACACTTTCCGGATGTGATTCCCTGAATATATCCCTTACTTTGTCCCAACTCCAGCGACATCTGGTACTCAGAAACATTTCTGGCCAGGCGGAGCTCTGTGATTCGCTCCGAAATAAAGGTAACATCCATATCTCTATCACCTCTAATTATGGATGATACTGAAATTTTGGTGTCCATGCTCCGCTATAAACAGTGATATTTTATATTTTCTTACTGTTGAAAACAGCTATATACTTTTTTAAGAGGTATTATATGTTAAAAATATACTTTTTAAAATGTCCAATTTATCCTGTCTTCAAAATTCAAATTCCATTTGAACTGCCACTTTTTCTCACTATTACAGATCATTTCTACAATATTTCTTTGTAAATAGTACCAAAATCTCAAAATAATTCAGATGGTATTAAGGCAAATCTCAAGCCCTGATTTATTCTATTGATTCATCCTTGAGTATGATGGACAATTTTATCTGAGTAAAGTATTATTATCCTACATATACAATATTCGACAAAATTTTATTCCTATGCCGGAGGAGGAGGTTTGTCCCATGGCAGGGCAGCAGTATCCCTTTTCCAAAAGCCGCTATTTCCCCCGTAAGCGGATGCGCTCTGCGGATTTTATCCAGGACCAGGAATACATTGAGGGCAAGCTGGCTTTTTTCAGCCGCCTGGGTTTTGGAAAGGGTGCGGCGCTCGGGCTGGAGGTCCAGCGCATCGACGGGGACTCCCTGCTGGTGTCTCCGGGCCTTGCCGTGGACGGATGTGGGCGCTGGCTGATTGTGGACGAGCCCGCTATCTGCCGCCTGCGTACCATCCCGGGCTTTGACACCCTGCGCGGAGAAACCGCGCTTCTGTGGCTGACCTACTGCGAAGAACTCACAGACGCCATGTTTGTCCCAGAAGAACGAGATGAAGTCCAGGAGTACGCATCGGCGCGGGAGCGCTTTTCCTTTTGCCTCACGGATATGAGGCAGCTTCCTCAGCCGGTCGGAGACCATGTGCTGTTTTCCGACGTAATCCTTTTTGAGGATGGCGACCTGCGCATTCGACAGGTGATTCCCAAGGTTTTGCCCGCCGGGGGAATGGTGCAGCTCCGTCTTGTGGTCGAATCCTTTTGCCTGGAGCCCCTGGAAGTCCACCTGTGCTACGCGCCGCGGCTGCCCGGCTTCCTGTTAAAGGATGGACAGCCGCTTTTATTGGAGCGAACGCTGCGCCTGAGCCAGGGGGAGACCACCCTGGCGCTGACCGGAAGACTTTCCACCACCGCCCAGGCCGTTTTGCTGTCCCTGCCGGAGCATGGCTTCTTGCTGGAAAAGCGGGGCATCCGGCTGCGGACCCAGTGTGAGGTTCAGGAGGAGCTTGCCGTAACCCAGGACCCGCTCCCCGCGCTGCGTGACCGTCTGCTGTCGCAGGGACCGCAGGAGCTGTGGGCGGACGGGCTGGAGGAGGGTGTTCCAATCGCCGGCCTCTGCCTGCTGCGGTATGGAGACCAGGTTCTGCTGAGCGACGCATTTCCCCTCTCAAAGGGCTGCCGCGCGGAGCTGCCCTGTCTGGAAGCGCGCCTGCGTCACTGCCAAGGGTTTTTCCCAAAGGATCAAGCATCGGCTCAGCCGCTCCCAAAAACGTCGGAGCCTCCGGCGTCGCCTGCCGTCTCAAACGGCCGAAGGCTGATGAGCACAGGGGTCGTCACCTTGAACACCGGCCTCCATTTACAGGAGGGGAATATTCTCTGCTCTGATGAAATCGTCCATGAACTGGGGCCGGGCACTGTCTTTGTGGAATTCGGCGTTGAAAACATCTATCCTGCCCCCGGGGTGGACCGCAATTACACAGACCTTCTGCTGGGCGACGCCTCCCTGTTCGCTCAGGCCAGCGGCACCTATGACTGCGGCTTCGACCAAGGCGTACGGGTTCATCCGGAAAAGGGGACCTTTGAATTGGCCGTTCGGCTGAAGGGTGAGCTGCACCAGTCCGCCCTGCGGCTGCGCTGGTTCGCCTGGCGGCCGGGTGAGGATGCGGGCCCCGGCGTCCGGTCCGGCACACTGCTGCGGCTGGAACCGGACGTAGCGCATATTGCCCCGGGCGGAATGATCGATTTTGTCCCCGTTTTTGCCCAGGGGGCCGGGATGCCCTGCGACTTTGTGGTCCTGGACAAGCACTCTGGAACCATCACGCCCAACGGCATCTACACCGCGCCCAAGAAGGAGGGCCTCTATCAGATCTGCGCCCAGATCAGAGATATGCCGGAAACCAGGGTGAGCGCCTTTGCCATTGTGCGGACGCCTGCGGAGGAACCAGCGGATGCGGCGGGCACTCTTTGATTCCCTGCATACCCTCCGTCTGGAGCGGGAGAGCAAAAATGGCTGCGTAGAGCTCTGCCGGGCACCGGATGGGACCCGCTGGACAAAGCTCCGGCTAACCGCCCCCGCCTGCCAGCGCGAATGTCTGGCCGTGCTGGGGAAAAACCTTCCGGTCCGGCTGGAAAACGGTGTGCTGGAGCTGCTGCTGCCCTGGAGAGAGGGCCTGTCCCTGCGCCAATGGCTCTACGAACAAAACCCCACCCTTGAACAGCGGCGGGACGCCTGTCTGACCCTGCTGGAACAACAGCTGGAGCTTCGGGGCAGACTGCCTTTCTGCCTGACCGTACTAGCCGCGGCGCCGGAAAATCTAGTGAACAACGGAACGGGGCTGCTCCTGCAATACATTCCAAATCTCCAGGGCTGGGAGCCGGGTATGACAGAGGCGCAGGCCGTCCGCGCTCTGGCGGGCGTTATTTACGAGGTGCTGGTGACGGAGGCGGACTGGGCCCGCCGGGGACGAATCCCGGCAGAGGTCCGGCTGCTGCGCTTCCGGCAAAGTGAACAATGCTGCATTGATTGGGGGCAGCTCCAGCGGGATTTGACCGCGATTCCGGACCATCCGCCCCGGGTGAGTTCCATCCTGCGCGCCCGGGCACAGCGGGCGTGGGACAGCCTGTGCCGAATGTGGCCCCTCCTTCTGCGGGTGCTGGCGGCTTTGTTGTTTGCCGCCGCGCTGCTCTCCCTGGCCATGGCGTACCACCGGCAGGGAGGCAAGGAGCCAGGCGCTTGGCCGGGTATGCCCCAGGTGGGCGATCAGGACCTGCGGAACGGGGAGGACGGCGGATGAGAGCTCAGATATTCACATGGCTGCGCCAAAAGCGCCGCCTGCTGGTCCGGGAACTGATCCTTGTGATTTGCGCGTTGGCGCTGGGCCTGGGCTATAGCCTCTGGCGGTCGGACACCTATCTGCCGTCCATCGACGGTAACATCTATTCCATGCTGGCCCTGGACGACTCCCTGCTCATGGTGCTCTCCCATGGGAACCGCAACAGCCTGGTCCGCGTCAGCCCCGATGGGGTTTTGCTCAATTACATGGACACCGTTCAGGGACAGGCTTTTCAGTACCTGGAATCAGACGGCGAAACGGTCTACGCGATTCTGTCTTATGAAAAAAACGGGGCGACCCGGCAGCGGTTGGTCGCCCTCTCCCTGAAGCAGACAGCCATGCGGGCCAAGCCTCTCGTTGAGCTGACAGGGCTGCACGGCGCTCCGGCAGATGTGGTGTGGCGGCAGCTTTATCTGCCGTCGGAGGGCGAAAGCGCCCCGGCTTTGAAACTGGCCGGCCTGGACAGCCGGGGGCAGAGCTATCTGGCCCGCTGGGATATGGCGGCCGGTCGGGCGGAGGTCCGGCGGATATTACCTGAGGAGCCGGTTTTGTTCCTCAAATATGTGTCGGAGGATCACTATGTCTGGGTCAACCAGAGCAAAGAGGCTGGGCAGTACATCGGTGGAATCTGGCAGCGGGACATTCTATCCGGGGCGTCTTATACACCGCTGCACATCTCCACCTGTGGCATGCGCTGCTTTATTTCCGACAGCGTAAGCGGAGACATTTTTCAGGTGTTCCCGGATGGAAGCTCCGCCCTCTTCCGCCGGGGTACCGATGGGATCGGCTCCTCCGGCTTCCAATACCGGCAGCTGGAAATCTACACCACGTATCTGTCGCCGGAGGGTGAGACCAGGGTAGTGGGGCTGTGCGCCGGCGAGCACGGCAGCATGATCACCGGCGAGGACTGGAACATCCGCGGGCTGTACCCGGGCGTTCTCCGCCTGTTGATGATTTGGCGGCATGGGTGGCTGGCGGCCGCCGTGTGCTGGGTCATACTCGCTGCGTTTGTGGAGGCGGTCCATGGGGTCCTGCGCTCTCCCCGTCTGTCCGTCCGCTTGCTGCTGTGCGAAGTCATGATTGCCGCCTTCCTGCTCACCGCCGTCACCGCAGTACAGTACCGCTCCTTTCAGCAGACCATACGGGAAGAGGCCTATCAAAAGCTCCGGCTGATCGGCGGCAGTCTGGCGGTAGCGCTGACCTCGGGAGAGCCCGGCGAATCGTTGGACGGCACCGTTGAGAAGCTGGAGCGGCAGGTGGGCGCGGCAGCGGACGCAGGAGAGCAGGAATATGCCGTATGCGTGATCTGGGACACGGAGAACGGGCCGATCATCGCCTCAGACAGCGCGGTACCGGACGGCTATCTGCTGGAGGACGTAAAGTCCAGAGGCTATTTTTCCGCCGTTTCCCAGGTCCTCCGCAGCGGCGCCTCCTCCCTGGAGCGTGTTCAGACCGACATCAGCTTTGACTATGTATACGCCCAGCCCTTCTTTCAGGGCGGCCGGTCCGGCTGTGTGGCGGTGTCACAGAGCGAGGATTCCATTCTGGCCGGACGGCTCCAGTTTTTCCGGAGTCTGCTGCCCATCCTGGCCGCCTGTCCGCCCCTGTTTCTGCTCCTGGCCTGGATCACCCGGCGTCTGCTCAGCCCCCTGGACGAAATTCAGCGGGCGCTGGAGGAATTTTACACCTGCGGAAGCGGCGGCCAGATGTGCTTGGAGGGAATGCCCCGCACCGAGCTCTATGAGGTGGGGCGGGTGTTCAACCAGCTCTCCGTACAGACCAGGGTACAGCTCAATGAACTGCACACCATCAACGATTCCTACGTACGCCTGGTGCCCGACTGCCTGCTGGGTATGCTGCGCAAGCGGGGCGTTACCCAGTTGGAGGCCGGCGACCACACCCCGGTGGAGGGCGCGCTGCTGATTTTAATCCCCAGGAATTTTTTCGCCGGCTGGGAGAATCTGGACCGTTTGACCCGGCTGACGGCGGATCACATTGCGGAATCAGGCGGTATGCTGGTGGATTATGACGAGGGCCTGAACGCTCTGGTCTCCCTATTCCCCCAGACGGAGGGGGCGCACACCTGCGCACTGGCCTGTCTGGAGCGGCTGGAGCGGCAGGGTGTGCCGGTTATGGCCGCTGTTCTGGAGGAAACCGTGGAGCTGGGCGTATTTGGAAGTGAAAAGCTGCTCTATCCCCTGGCGGTCTCCCAGGATATGAGCCGAAAGCAGGAAGCGCTGGAGCGGCTTTTGGGCTTCGGCGCGGTGCTGGTGCAGAGCGGCCGCACCCAGGGGACGCATCTGCGGCGGCTGGGCTGGGATGGTGAGCTGGCGTTCTATGAGGACCCCGCCTGCCGTCCGCCCAGCTGGCAGAGCCAGTGGAAGCTGTCTGCCGGCCCGTGGGAGGAGGCGCTGCGCCGGTTTCGGGAGCAGGATTTCTCCGCGGCGGGGCAGCTGTTCGCAAAGGTGCTGCGCCTGATGCCGGAGGATATGGCCGCTCGCTGGTATTTATTCCGCTGTGAAGCGCTGCGCGGCGGAGCGCCCCAGGCCGGGGACACCGGACTTTTATTTGACTGGGAGGGCCCCGGCCATGGATAAGCCGCAGGGAAATCAGACCGGCTTAGGGCCAAAGGACTACTGGCACATCGGCCCGGTCTACGTGCACAAACAGTTGGCCCTGCTGGCTCTGGCCGGGCTGTCCGCCGCAGTTTTGCTGATTTTCGGCCTTCCCTCCCCAGTCCCCGCCCCCGAGGCTGCCCCGATTCCAGCCTTCCGCTACGACGACCCTGAGCTGGCTGAGCAGTCCGGCATGGTTCAGGTTCTGGACGGTCAGGATCGTGTGCGCTATCTTGGAGAGGTGGCGGCGGGAGCCTACACCGGCCGGGGCAAGGTGTTCAATGAGGCCGGAGAGCTGCTGTATGACGGCCCTCTGGCGGAGGGTGTGTACGAGGGCGGGGACGCAAAGGTCTATCGAGGAGGAACGCTGGTCTACACCGGGGAAATGGCGGCAAATTTATATGAGGGCCAGGGCCGCCGCATCGACCCTGCGGCGGGGACCGTCAGCGAGGGCCAGTTCTCCAAGGGCTTTCTGGAGGGACAGGGCCGGGAGTTCTATGCCGGCGGCACGCTTCTGCGGGAGGGCAGCTTCTCCTGCGGCCTTTTGGAGGGCGAGGGGGCGGAGTACAGCCCGGAGGGCGTTCTGCTTCGGGAAGGGACCTTTTCCGCCGGCCTGCTCCATGGGGAGGGCCGGGCGTACACCGCCAGCGGCAGGCTGCTCTATGAGGGACAGTTTTGGAGGGGCGTCTACCATGGGCAGGGCACGATCTATGACACGCTGCTGAACGTCCGCAGCGCCGAAGGGACCTTTGTGTACGGCACGCTGACCGGCCAGGGCACGATCTACCACCCCAGCGGACAGCTGCTCTACACCGGACAGGTCTATGAGCAACGCCCCAGGGCCGACGCTTTTTTGGGCCTGTCTCTGGCTGAGGTGGAGGAGGCCTTCACCACCCACTGGACCCTCTACTCTTTTGAGGGAACGACCGCCTTTGTCTACCCCTATTTCAGCCTGATGTTTCTCACTGAAAGCCCTATTCGGCTCGTCTCCCCCGGCGCTCCGGAGGAGACGGACCTGGAGGAGCCCGGGCTGTACGAGGACGAGATTCTTGCCCCTGATACCGACAAGAGGGCGGTTCTCATCACGCAGGCGCTGTCCTACGGGCAGCCGCTTCCCTGCGTTGCCCAGCCGGAGACGGATATAGCATCCGGGCGGCACGCTCCTGGCTGCCGGGAGTGGTTCAGCGCCTTCGCCTTGGGAGATTCCCTTGAAGGTGTCGGCGTCCGTCAGTCCGGCCCATTTATTTGGCGCTTTACCCCATGGTTCCAGACGGAGAGCGGCCAGGCCGTCGACGAGTTCCGGACCGAAGGCGCCGGATTGGAGACGATGACCGTGTACCAAAATCAAAAGGATACGCCGCTTTGGTACCAGACGGCACAGTGGAAGGAGGTTCCATGAGCCAGGAACCGATTTTTGAGCGGCTGGCCGCTCTGCTGCTGGAGCGGCTGAGACGGGAGATGGTGCCGGCGGTGCTGAATTCGCCGGACGACATTAAAATGACCTATCCAGGCTCGGAGACGGACTACCGCTTTGGGGTGTTCCTCTACAATATGGAGGAGCTCCGCTCCTGCGGCCCGCCGGCATCCATCCGCATGGACGAGGAGACCCGGCGGCATCCTGACCGTCTGCTGGCGCTCCACTTTCTGCTCTATGCCAACCGGAAGGTGCCCTTTGACAGCCTGAGCGTCCTGGACGAAATGGTGCTTGTGGAGGCCGCCATGCGGGCCGCGCACAGCATGGGCCCTCTGACGCTGGACGGACAGGCGGTGCGCTCCGCCCTGCATGACCCGGTGCTGTCGGAAAAAACCGCGCTGTGGCAGAGCCTGAGCAGCCCGCTCCAGCCCGCCGTCTATCTGACGCTGGAGCCGGTGCGGGTCCCCAGCTCCCGTATCCGCCGCACACCGGCTGTCCGGGAGTTCCAGCTCAACTCCAAACGGAAGGGTGTGAGCCAGGTATGAGCTTCTGCCTCTGCACCGGCGCGAGCCTCTCATGCTCCTTTGGCGCCGCTCCGGTTCCCTTCAGCGCCCTGCCCGTCCCCAGAGTGGTCATCAGCGGGCGGCCCGCCGGCGCGATGACGGATATGGCACCTATGCTCAACATCCCGCCCTTCGGAACGTGCAGCAGCCTGGCCAACCCCACGGTGGCCTCCGCCACAGCGGCGGCGTTGGGGGTGCTTACCCCCATGCCCTGCATCCCCGTCCCGGCGGGGCCCTGGCTGAACCCGGCCCCCAAGGTAATCATCGGCGGACAGCCGGCCATCTCCGACGGCAGCAAGCTGATGTGCGCGTGGGGCGGTCAGATTTCCGTACAGTTCGCCGGTCAAACCTGCGTACAACTATAAAAAAGAAAGAAGGTATTTTCTATGGCGGAATATTTATCTCCGGGCGTCTATGTGGAGGAATTTGACTCCGGCGTCAAGGCCATGGAGGGCGTTGGCACCAGCACAGCAGGGTTTGTCGGCCTGGCGGAA
Source organism: uncultured Oscillospiraceae bacterium (assembly GCA_910587395.1). Classification (GTDB taxonomy): domain Bacteria; phylum Bacillota; class Clostridia; order Oscillospirales; family Oscillospiraceae; genus Enterenecus. The sequence continues at coordinate 8,746 of CAJULJ010000037.1, forward strand.
AAGGGGCCGGTGACGGGCCGGCCGGTCCTGCTGACCAGCTTTGCGGAGTATCAGCGCCGGTTCGGCGGGTATCTCTCCGATCTGGAGTACGGTCCCTACCGCTTTCTGCCCAATGCGGTGGAGCAGTTCTTTACCAATGGGGGCAGCACCTGCTATGTGATGCGCACCGCTCCGGAGGACGCGGCCTGCGCCAAGAGCGGGGAAGGGCCGGTCACGGTGCGGGCCAAGGATCCCGGCGCCTGGGCCAACACCATGCAGGTGTTCTTTACCCGGAGCACCCGGGCCAGGACGCAAGTCCTGAACACCCAGGAGGGCGTGAGCGGGAAGCAGTACCTGCTGAAAAACGCCGCCGGTTTCCGGGTGGGCGACCTGGTCATCTATCGAGGGGAGGACGGCTCCGCCGCCTACCACAAGGTCACCGCCCTGAACGGCCTGCTGATCTCCTTCCAGGAGGCGCTGCCGGAGGACGCGGTGGACACCAGCTTGGTGCCCACCCGCACGCTGGAAGCCTGCGGGGTGGACATGGTGATCCGCTGCAGCGGGCAGGAGGAGAGCTATCCCGGCTGTTCCCTCAACTCGGCGGCCCCCGACTATCTCCTCGCGGCGCTGGAGAAGTCCAACATGGCGGCTATGACGTTGAATATTCCGGACCGTGCGGACGACCCGCTGGTCCTGCTGGGCGGGAGCGCCAGCGCGGAGAGCCTGCGTGTGGAGCTGAGCGGTGGGCTGAACGGCACCATGGACAGCGTGAACGCGGGGACCTTCAACGGCACCGATCTGGGACCGGGCAAGCGCTCCGGCATTGAGGCGTTCCAGGAGATCACCGATGTGTCCATCATGGCGGTTCCCGGCGTGACGGACGCCAACGTGCAGGCCAAGCTGATCGCCCACTGCGAGGGGCTGACCAGCCGGTTCGCCGTGCTGGACGCTCCCCTGGACTGCACCGGCGTGGACGAGCTCAACCGCCACCGCAGCGCTTATGACACCTCCTACGCCGCCCTGTACGCTCCCTGGGTCCAGGTCTACGACCCCCTGCTGCGCCGGCCCGCCTTCCTGCCCCCCTCCGGCTCCATGTGCGGAATCTATGCCCGCACGGACATACAGCGGGGCGTGTTCAAGGCCCCCGCCAACGAGGTAGTCCAGGCCTGCACCGGACTGTCGGTGAGCTACAACGCGGCGGAGCAGGGCAAGCTCAACCCCAACGGCGTCAACCTGATCCGGGCCATCCCCGGCCAGGGCATCCGGGTTTGGGGGGCCCGCACCTGCTCCAGCGATGGGAACTGGAAATATGTAAACGTCCGCCGCCTGTTTATCTTTCTGGAGGAATCCATCCGGGCCAACACCGGCTGGGTGGTCTTTGAACCCAACGACGAGGGTTTGTGGTCCCGGGTCCGGGGGACCATCTCCCTGTTTCTGGAGACTCAGCGGCGCATCGGCGCGCTGGCTGGCTCCACGCCGGAGCAGGCCTACTATGTTGACGTGGGCCCCAACACCATGACCCAAGACGACATCCTCAACGGGCGGCTGATCTGCGAGATCGGCGTGGCCCCGGTGCGTCCGGCGGAGTTTGTTATCTTCCGCATCACCCAGATCACCCAGGCCGCGACCTGAGCCCATCAATGCTGAGGAGGGAACCATACTATGGCTGACATCATATACCCGTACAAAAAGTACAACTACAAGGTGCTCATTGACCAGTCCGAGGAGGCCGGCTTTTCCGAGGTGTCCTCCCCCGACATCACGGCGGACCCCATTGAGTACCGGGAGGGCAATATGTCCGGCAAGACCCCCGGCAAGCAGCCCGGCATTTTGAAATATTCCAATGTGACCCTCAAGCGGGGCACCACGGAATCCAAGGTGTTCTGGGACTGGATCAATGAGATCAAATCCGGCACGGTCACCCGGAAGACCGTGGTCATCACCCTGATGGACGATGAGATGAACGAGGTGGCCTCCTGGCAGCTGGAAAAGGCGTGGCCCACCAAATACACCGCCCCCGACTTCAACGCCACCAGCAATGAGATCGCCATTGAGAGCCTGGAGCTGGTGACGGAGGGCATCTCACGGACCGCTTAAAAGGAGAGATGAAGGATGGAGCTGCAAACCGTGTATCCGTTTCGCCTGCCAAAGGGCTATCTTGACGGAGAGGGGACTCTGCACCGCGAGGGCCGGATGCGGCTGGCAACGGCGGGCGACGAGCTCAGCGCCCTGCGCGACCCCCGGGTGAAGGCGGACGAGAGCCGTCTGAACGCGCTGATTCTCAGCCGGGTGGTCACCATGCTGGGCACTCTGGAGGAGGTGACACCGGAGGTCGTCGAGGGCCTGTTCATCTCCGATATGGAGTTCCTGCAAAATATGTACGACACCATCAACAAAGCGGAGAAGCCCCAGATCCAGGTGACCTGCCCCCACTGCGGGGAGAAGTTTGTGGACACCATAAATTTTCAGGGGGCGGGATGAACCTCCAGCCCCCCAGGGAGCTGTACCGCCAGCTCTCGTTCATCTCGTACTATTTCCACTGGGGGTTAGAGGACGTGCTGGAGCTTCCTCACTTGGAGCGGGAAAAATTCTGCCGCGAGATCAGCCGGATTAACCGGGAGGCCAACAGCCAGGAGAAAAATCTGTTCGAAGTTTGACGGCAAAGGAGCGTGCGCTGTATGGACCCACTGGCCGCCTATACCTTCCGCGTCTGGCTCGGGGAGGATGAATACGGCTTTTCCAAGGTATCCGGGCTGAGCCGGGAGTCGGAGGCCGTTGTCTACCAGGAGGGCGGTCTCAACAACCGGGTCCACGTACTGCCGGGGGTGGTAAAAAATCCAGGGGTCCTCCGCCTGGAGCGGGGCGCTTACGCGGGCAAAGAGTTCCCCTTCTATCTGGCGGGGGAGCGGCTGAGTGAAACGCTCCGCATCGACATCCGTCCCTCCGGATCTTCCAAGGGGAAAGGTAAGGTCTATGCGCTGACAGGCCTTTGGGTGAAAAAATGGGAGGCTGGTGAGCTGGATGCGCTGCAAAATACGCTCCTTATCGACCGGTTTGAGCTCAATTACGATTATCTCTACATTTCAGAGTGACCGGGCCGCCCGGCTGTCCGGCGGCCTGCGCCGGTCCCGGGCCGGCCGGCATGGGCACGGCGGTTTTGCTCAGGAGCTGATTTACCGGAGCGTGGCGCCCCTGGCGCGGCCCATCCGGCAGCCCGCTCCGCAGATCATTCACAATACGGTCCACCAGACCGTAGTCCACCTGCACCAGACCACACACCAGCGTGTGTTCAACCGTTTTACCGCTGCCGGCAGCGGAATGACAGAGCTGATTGTCCGTCAGGCTCCGGCCCCTCCGCCGCCGGAGAATGGCATTGACCCCTCCCGGCCCACCCTGATCGCCGGCAGGCTGCTCCGGGTACTGTCCACCGACAGCGCGCAGAAGGTTCTCCAGCCCTTTTTCTACCGCATCGTCCAAAACTTTCTGGAGCAGGAGCGGGAAATTCGGCAGAGCAGGCCGTCTCAAACTCCTCCGGCGGTGAGGTATGGACTGAGCGGCGCTGAATTTCAGGCCCTGGTGCGGAGCGTGACGGACGCTGTCAACCGCCAGAGCCGGCTGAATCTGCTGCGCCGGGGAGGGAACCCCTGATGGCCGACCTGGAAAAAGCGTTTATCTGTGATCCGGACAAGCCCAACAAGAAATATTACGTCCAGTTCAACCCCAACACGCTGGAATATTCCGCCGGCCGGAGTCAGGATTCGTATCAAGGCGTATCGGTGCCGGACGGGCAGGGCTTTGCCCGGGAACCGCAGATGCAGTCCCCGCTTCTCTCGCCCCCAGAGGGGTCGCTGCTGTCCGTCAAGCTGTTTTACCACACCTACACCGGCCCGGAGAATTTTTCCGACGTGCGGGCAAAAATCTACAATATCCGGGCCTTTCTGCCCTCCGGCAAGGGAAACAGCAACGTATCCAGCCCCCGAATCCAGTTTTCATGGGGGACCCTGACCTACGTCGGCACACTGGAATCCTTTCATGTGTCCTATCAGATGTTTGCCCACGACGGCACGCCGGTTCAGGCCGAGGTATCCATCGCAATCCGGGGCGAGGACCTGGACGTAAGCGCGCAGTCCAACAACCAGGCCCAAAGCGGCGGGAAGAAGCTGGAGCTGGAAGCGGCGGAGGAAGCCCCGCCTCCGGACGACATCATCTGGCTGTTCCAGGAAGAGGAGGAGTAAACGCCATGAAGTTTTCTTCCCTCTACGAAACCTATGAGGCCATGCGGGAGCCCGGCTTCCGCCTGAAGGTGGACGGAACCGAGCTGGAGACCGGCGAGGACGCCCGTCTGCTCCGGGTGGAGTGCGAGCTGACTTCCACCGGCCAGGCAGGTATGCTGCGCCTGGAGGCGGCGCTGAACCCAGACGGGGAGCGCGGCGCGGCGTGGTTGGACGCGGTCCGGCCCGGCGCCCTGTGTTCCCTCGCCCTCGGTTATGGGGACAGCCTTACCGATGTGTTCTGCGGCTTCTTTTATGACGTACTCTGGAACGACCCTTTAGATGGCGGGACCACCCTTTTGGAGGCCCTGTGCCTGGACGTGCGGGGGCGTTTGATGCTCACCTCCTGCGCCGACGCGAGGGCGAAGCGCACCCTGTCTCAGCTGGTGGAGGCGATATTGGGCCAGAGCTGCTGCGCCGAGCTGGCCTCCAAGCGGACGGTAAGCCAGCCGCCTGAGGACTGGGATCTGCCCGTCCAGCGGCCGGGAGCCTCCGACTACAGCGTGGTCTGCGGGGCGGCGGATTTTCTCTGCTATGAATTTTGCGCCTTTGCGGATGAGCTGTACTTTGGCCCGCCCAGGCCGGAGAGCGATCCTGCCGTCACCTTCGACGGCCCCAACGGCTTGCTGCGCCTTGCCCGCCGCCGCACTTTGGCGGGGCAGTGCGCCGCTGTAGCGGTCAGCGGCGCGGATGACACTGGAGCGCGCATTTACGCCCGCCAGGCGCGGACAAGCGACAGCGGCTTTGGGACAGACAAAATGAGCGGGGTGCTCACCGGGGATTTCCATCAGCCGGAGTCCCTTGTGCGGACGATGGCGCAGGCCCAGTACCTCTCCCGGGCCAGAATGGAGCGGCGCCAGTGCCGGGCGGGCGGGCTGTCCGGACAATGCGTGGGCCTTCCTGAGCTTCGCCCAGGACGTTTTATCCAGACGTCGGATTTGAGCCAGCCTGTCAACGGGACTTATTACGTGCATACCGTCCGTCATGTCTTGGACGAGACGGGTTTTCAGACCTGGTTTGAGGCGGAGGATAAATGAATGGCGGAGCGTGAAATCCTGCGGGGCAAGGTGACGTCCTATCCCACGGACAGCGACAAGGGGCTTGTGGAGGTGTCCATCAGCGCCTATGACGGGGAGAACGACACGGTATACGCGCGGGTGGGGCAAAGTATGTCCGGGGTCTACTGGCTGCCGGAGATTGGGGACGTGGTGGAGGTGGAGCTGTCCGGCATCCCCGGCTGTGAACCCCGGATTCTCCACATCCACCGCCCAGAGGGAGATGAGCAGACCGGGACGTGCTGGACGGAGGAAAACAATATCAAGCAGCTTCTCACCCGCTCCGGCCACCGCGTCACCCTGGACGACACCCAGGACGCGGCCGCCGTTACCGTCCGCACCGCGGGTGGCCTGGAGCTGAAGCTGGAGGACAAGCCTCAGACCGTCATACTGAGGGCCGAGGGAACAGACGAGCCGGTCCTGCTATTGGATATGAAACATGATGAGATCAAGCTGGCCGCTGGCAAAAAGCTGACCATCACCTGCGGCGGGGCTTCCATCACCTTTGACAGCAGCGGGAATCTCTCCGTCCAGGCCAAGGGGAAGCTGGCGCTGAGCGGACAGGAGATCGCTCTGGACGCCAAGGGCAGGCTGACCGCCAAGGGACAGCAGGCTGAAATGACCGGCTCCATGGCCGCGAAGGTGTCCGGCCAGAGCCAGTTGGAGCTGAGCTCCGGCGGAGTCACCCAGGTCAAAGGCGGTATGGTGAAGCTCAACTGACAAAAGGAGGCGTGTGTATGGCGGCAATGGCATTCCCCTGCCGGCTGGAATCCGGCCTGGGCAGGTTTCGGCCGCTGACTGAGCTGGAGGAGATCGCCCAGTCGGTCCATCTGATTTTATTCACCCGGAAGGGGGAGCGCCGGTTCCGGCCCCAATTCGGCACACGGCTGGACCAGTATGCCTTTGAGACGATGGACACCACCACCTGCAGCCTGATCCGTCAGGAGGTGGTGGCCGCTCTCCAGGCCTGGGAGCCGCGCATCGGGAACATCCGGGTGGAATTTGACCCCAGGCCGGAGGAGGGGCGGCTGGTGGCGCTGGTCTCCTATCAGGTGCGGCGCACCGGGGCCGCCGCCAGCCAGCCGGTCAGCCTGCCCACAAATTGACCGGTGCAAAGGTATGAGGTGACGCGCTTTGGATCTATTTTGGGACACATACCGGGCCTATCTCCGCTCCTATTTGCCTCAGTGGCGGTGTGCTCAGGACGGCGGGGAGCCGGAGAGCGCCGTTTTGCGGGCGGCTGTGGAGCTGATCGAGGCGTCCGGGGTCCTCATGGCCGGTCTGCCCCAAAAGCACGAGCTGGCGTTTCTCAGCGGCTGGGAGCTGGAGCCGCTGGAGGCGGAACCGGCCTGTGCCTGCGCGGCGCTGACCGCCCCGGAGGGGGGGCCCGTCCCTGCGGGAACGGAGCTCTACATATCCGGCGACGGCGCCCGGCTGTGGCGGACTGTGGAGGATGCCCAGGCGGAACTGGCCCGGCTGACCGAACAATTCCTGACCGGGAAAGGGAAGCGGATTCCGCTCCCTCTGCCCGTTCCGGAACAGCCTGTCCGCCTCTTTGATTTCCACGGGGAGGGGCTGCCGGGTCCGGAGCTCCAATTTTCCCATCCAGACGCCTTTTCCTCCCAAGGGGGCTGTCAAATCGAACTGACGCTGCCCCATTCGCTTTCCAGGCTGCTGGAGCCGCCCGCCGGGGAGGCGGTGTGCTGGCGGCTGGTACGCGCATCGGGAGACGATGTCCCGTTGGCTCCTCCGGAAAGGACGGAGAAGGCCCTGCGCTTTCAGCTGCCCGCCGCGCCGGACGGGTGTGCTCTGCGGGTCCGCCTGCCCGCCGCGCTGGCGATTGACCCTGCCGGCGCGGCTGCCATCCATACAGAGCGGCGGTCTCAGACTCCCGTCCTGGCCTGGGATGGGGACGCCCCCCTCAGCGGGACGCACTGGCTGCCCTTCGGCCAAACCCCGGAGCCGTGGAGGGCCTGTTACCTCTCCTGCCCGGATGGGCTTGCGCTTCGGGGCGCGTGGCTCACCGTCTCCTTCGCGCTGTCCTTCCAGGTGTATGAGCAGCTACTGCCCGGGATGGACAGAGGTCCGGAGTACCGGCCGATTATGCGCCGTCTGCCCCTGCCGCCGCCTGTCCACGAGGTGCGGGCGGACCAAGTGCTGTGGGAATACTGGAACGGCCGGATGTGGCTGCTTATACCGGGCACTGAGGGCCTGACTGGCAGCTTTGCCGCTGTGGAGCAGGGGATAGTCCAGGTTGAGGCCCGGTTTTTATGGCCGGTGGACGCGGCCCCCTGCGAGGTGGGCGGACAGACCGGCCTGTGGCTGCGGTGGCGGGTTGGCAGGGCCGGCAGCGGCGGCTGGCTTCCCCGGCGCTGTTACGCGCCTGAAATCACTGACCTCCGTTTTTTGGCTCTGCTGGAGGATTCCCCTGTATCCGCATCCCTCCGCGTCTGGCCCGAGGAGCGGTTTTGCCCCCTGTCCGACCTCCGCTTCTCCCTGCTCCAGGCGGTAATCCCCGAGGGGGACTGCTGGTGGCTGGGCTTTGACCGCCCGCCCTCCGGGCCCCTTCTGCGGCTATATCTCTCCCTTCAGAACCGCCTCCCGGGCGGGACCCTCACCGCCTGGGAGGCGGTGGAGGGAGAGACCCGTCCGCTTCCGTTGGAGGATGGCACACAGGGGCTGTCCCACAGTGGCGTGATCACGGTCAGCGGCGTTCAGGGCGGCATGGACACCCGGTTTGGCCTGCGGCGCTGGTGGCTGTGCCTGCGGGATGACAGCGGACATCTGGCCCAAGGGCGGCGGTTTCCCTGCCTGGAAGCGCTGTCCTGTGGCGCCGTCCGCCTTCAGGGAACAAACGGCGGGCGCTGCCGGAAGGGTGAGCCGCTGGCTCCCCTCCGGGGCGGAACCCTCCGGGCCGTCACACTGACCGAGGGATTTGGCGGGGCGCCCCAGGAGGACCGTGCCGCCCTTCTGCGGCGGGCCCGGGGCCTCCGGCACCACCAGGGCCGGTGCCTGTCCGCCCTGGATGCGGAGCAGTTGATCTGCGGACAGATGAGGGACGTGCTGCGCACCCGCTGCCTGCGAAAGGCGAATGCGCTGTACATCGCCGTCCTGATGCGGGACATCCGGCACCATGAGGAGGCCTTTGCCGGCAGGCGGGAGGAAATCCGCCGGTTGCTGGAGCGGGACAGCGTCCTGCCCACGCTTGGATTGGAGATTGTGGTGCAGGAGCCGGTGTTTTATCCCGTCAACGCCATGGTGTGGCTGCGCGCCATAGAGAATGTCTCCTTGGAGGCCATCCGCCGCCGGGTCTGCGAGGCCCTGGACCGCTTTTTTGATCCGGCCGCGGGCCGCTTTCAGGGGGAGGGCTGGCCAATCGGCCGGCTCCCAACCGAGATGGAGGTGCGCAATTTTCTCCAGGACAAGCTGCCGGGCCTTGTGGTGGTCAGGAGCCCCTTGACCGCCGTCACCCCTGGCGGCCGGGAGCTGGACTGCGCCCATATCGGCGACCCCTTCTCCCTGCCGGTTCCCGGCGCCTATACCGTCCACATCCTGCGAGGGGAGGACTTGTCTTGTACTCCTTGAATTTGAATACCACCGGGCAGGAGGAACTCTATGAGCGGGCCTGCGGCCGTATGGCCCAGCTGCTGCCCGGCTGGAGCGACGCCATCCCCAGCGACCCGGCCGTGGCGCTGCTGGAGCTGGCCTCCTACCTCTCGCATATGCAGAATCGGGAGATCAACACCCTTCGGGCGCGGCACTATCTCGCCTATCTGAGGCTTCTGGGACAGATGCCTGGAAAGCTCGCTCCGGCCCGTATGCTGGCAGTTCCCGGCGGCTCCGTCAGGCCCTGGCCCGGTATGCGCTTTGAAATGGACGGCGTCCCCTTTGAGGCGGCCGGTGTTCCGTATACCGGACCCTGCCGGGTAAAGGATGTGTCGCTGGCGCAGGGCGGATGCCGGCGCGTTTTGCGGGCGGACGCCCCGCTGATAGTTACCCCAGAGACCCCTGCCGCGCTGGAAATTACCCTTTCCGTCCCGCTCCCCCCGGGCGTGCCCGTACAGCTCTGGCTGGAGCTGCAGCCGGAGCCGGGCCGGATCGAGCCCAAGGGATGGACGACCCCTCCTGTCCGGCTGCTTGCCCAAATCGGAACCGGCGGCCCGCAGCGAGGCATTCCCTGCCGGGACGGCACCTGCGGTCTGCTGCAAAGCGGATATGTGATGTTCACACCCCCTGTATCTTTTGATACGCTCTGCCTGGAGGTGGAGGGCGAGATCGAGGGAGAACCCCGTATTTCCGCGGCGGCGCTGTATCCCGTTGTGCTGGAGCAGCGGTGCACGCGAAGTCAATGCCTGGACTTGAAGGCTCCGTTCTGCCTGCCGCCGGGGCGGGAGAAAAATTGGACTCTTCGCTTTTTCTCACCCCAGAATGGCGGCTGGAGGGAGGAAAAGCACCTTTTCATCCGGGAGGGCCTGGTCAAGGGGCTGTCTGGACCGCCTCCGGAGGCCCTCCGGGTGGTGGCGTGGGAGCCGGATTTTCCGGCCCTCCACCCGTTGAGGGAGCTGCCCATGGAGGCAGTCCGCCTGGAGGAGAACGGAATACTGCCCGCCTCCCTTCGCCTGATGGTGGAAGAGGGCGGGCTGTGGTACGACTGTCCGGTCTGTCGGCCTGAGATTGGCCGCACCCTGCCCCGGGGCTGCCGGTGGGACGAAACCCGCCAAGCGCTCCGGTTTGGAGACGGTCGGGATTTTTGCGTCCCCCGCGAGGGGCGGCTTCTGGTGGCCGGGTGCGTCTGTACGTTGGGGACGGCAGGAAACGGCGCCGGCGGCCTGCTGGCACGGGACGGCATGATTCTGCGTCCCCTGGCCCCCGCCTTGGGCGGGCGGGACAGTGAGGACGGGAAAACCGCCTTTTTCCGCGTGGCCAAGGAGCTGGAGCGGCCCGCGCGGGCGGTTTCGCCGACCGACTATGAGGCGCTGGCCCTGCGCACGCCCGGCCTGGCCCTGGACCGGGTGCGGGCGGTGCCCGCCGCTCGGCTGGGCAAAGCAGGCCCCGGCGTGGTGGTTTTGGTAAAGCCGCGTTCGGTCGCCTCCCTGCCGCCGCTGACCCGGTGGCAGTCGGAGCAACTGTCCGTCTGGCTGGACCGGTTCCGGATGATCGGCGTGCCGGTGGAGGTGCGGGGCCCCCGCTATTGCCCGGTGGAGGTAAAGCTGCGGATTCAGCCCAGCGGCCCGGTTTCAGAGCCCGCCCTGCGCTCTGCGGCCTTCCGGCACACGGACGGGGTGACCGGCCCGCTGGATTTTGGCGCGGAACTATCCTATACCACGCTCTTTTCCGCTCTGAGCGCCGTTCCCGGTGTGGGGACTGTGCGTGCGCTGGAGCTTCGGGCTCTGTCCAGCTGCGGACACCGCACCCAGGAGGGCGGCATCCGGCTGGAAGCGGACACATTGCCCTACCTGGACCGGTTTCAGGTTATGGAGCGCTAGGAGGCATATGAAAATGGAACGGACGATCCGTCGGTACCGGTCCGACTGGGAGCTGTCCCGGTGCGGACGGTTTGAATACGGCCGCTATTGTTCCCGCTGGTATCGCGGCCTGGGCGCCGGTATGGAGTGGCTGCGGCTGTCGCTGACGGTATCCGGGCCGGTTTTTGTCAAGGTGTACGCCACAGATGGGGAGCCGGACGATTCCATTGACGGGATGGAGCCGGTTTTGGAGCGTCCGGCGGAGGACCTGCTGCTCTACGGCGTAAAAGGGCGCTTTCTCTGTTTCACTGTGGAGCCGGGGGAGCGTCTGCGCAGCTATGAGCTGACCTTTCCCGGACTGTCCATCGACAGCCTGCTCCCCTCCGTCATGCAGGGGGACGGCACCCTGCGGAAGCTGCTGGGGATCTATCAGTCCCTTTATATGGACCTAAACCGGGAACTGGCCGGCTTTCCTGCCCGGTTGGACCCGCTGGGCGCCGCGCCCCTGCCGGAGCTGGCCCGCTGGCTGGGCGCCTCCGCCTGGATGGAACGGGGGCTTCCGGAGCCGGTGCTGCTGGCCGCCGCCGCGGAGCTGAACCGGCTGCGGGGGACGAAACAGGGCCTGCGCCGCCTGGCAGAGCTTGTGACCGGGCAGGAATGTGAAATCGTGGAACAATTTCAATGGGAGGCTCAGACGTGCTCTCTCCAGGAGCGGGAGAGCTGCGCCCGGCTGTATGGGCCGGACCGCTCCGACATCACACTCCTGTTCCCGGTGGAGACCTCTGAGGAAAAGCTGTCCCGGCTCAAAGGGATTTTAGAGGACTTTATCCCTCTGGGCATATCCTGCGCTGTCGTGCGCCTGGAGGCGCATATGACGTTGGACGGACACAGCTATCTGGACAGCGGCGTTCAAATCACAGATCCCCCGCCTGCGGAGCTGGACGGTCCAGAGTGGGATGAGCTGATTTTGGAGTGACGGAATATGGCTGGTTATGAGAATAACACTCAGTGCATTCTGGACTATCTGGCGCTGTTTCAGGCCCTGTCCGCCAAGGAGGCGGACGCCGGACCATGCCGTAAGCAGTGGGAGGCCATTCTCGCCCGGGAGCGGAGCTCTCACAGCGTCCAGCTGGCCCCACCGCTCCTTCGGCAGCAGTTTCGGCTGAACGAGCGGGATTTTCTGCTGGCCATGGCCGCGCTGGCGCTGGAAATGGACGGCGGGCTGAGAAATTCCTTTCGCCGGAGCTATGGACTGAGCCTGCCCACCATCGAATACGGCTTGCAGCTGATCTCCCCGATCTGCCCAAGCGGCTGCCAGACCCTGGCGGAGCTGGCCGGAAAAAACACCCTGTGCGGGCTGCTGCTCACCACCGCTGAGCCGGCCGCCTACCCGCTGGAGCGGCCGTTGATCCTGTGCCGGACAGCGCTGGCCTTTCTCACCGGCTTGTCTACGGCGGAGATCCCCGCCTGTACGCCCCGGATTGAGGACGGGACGCAGTGGCTTCCCCTTCACCAGGAGGCGCTGGAGCAGGTCAGGGCATGGTACGGCCAGGGGGCGGAGAACGCGCTGTACTTGTGCGCCCCCGCCGGGTCCGGGCGGCGGACCCTTCTGCGCCGTGCCTGTGGCAGCGTGGTGGAACTCTCTTTGGTTGAGCTTGCGGAGCTCTCTCCTCCCGACCAGGACCATGGGCTGCGGGAGGCGGCGGCGCTGGCCGTCCTGCTGAACGCCCCCATCTGTACGCTTCCAGATTCCGGCCGGAAGGTCTTGCGCGCACTGGAGCGGTTGTGCCGCAAATACGCCGTCCCTCTTGCCATATTGGCGGAGGACGGCGGCGCGCTGGAGGAGGCAAAAGAGGTCGTCCGCCTGCCCCCGGCGCTTCCGGCCGGCCACCGCCGGGAGGTGTGGGCGCTCCTCGTCCCCCAGGCAGAACCCGGCGTGGTCCCCCGGGGTGCCATGACGGTCGGCGCGGTGCGGGAAACGGCCCGCCTGGCCCTTCGGAGGGCCTCCGGGTCGGGACGGGAGACGGTCGCGGCGGAGGACATCCGCCGGGCTATGCTCCAGCGGGGCGGCGCTCTGGAATTTGGCATCCGGTATCAGACCGATGTGACGCTGAGCGACATGGTTCTGCCGGACAGCCTGCGGGAGCAGCTGGAGCTGATCTGCCAGGCGGCCCTCTGCGGAGACCGGCTGGCAGACTGGGGCCTTCCGCGGCAGCGGGAAGGGGTCATGGCGGTCTTCCACGGCCCCTCCGGCACAGGAAAGACCATGGCGGCCTCAGCCATTGCCCACCGGCTGGGGATACCGCTGCTCCGGGCGGACCTGTCCCAGCTCATGGACAAGTATGTGGGTGAGACGGAAAAGCATCTGGGACGGCTTCTGCGCGGCGCCAGGGAAAACCACTGCGTCCTGCTGTTCGACGAGGCGGACGCCCTCTTCGGAAAGCGGGCGGCGGTGTCTTCGGGACACGACAAATACGCCAACCTGTCCACCTCTTACCTCTTGCAGGAAATCGAGCAGTATGACGGCGTGGCCATTCTCTCCACCAACCTGCTGGGCAATTTTGACGACGCTTTTTTGCGGCGGCTGCAATATATCGTCCGGTTCAGCCTGCCGGACGCGGCCCTGCGGGAGATGCTGTGGCGGCAGGTCCTTCCAGCGGAACGGTGCGGGGAGGCACTCCCATACGCCGCGCTGGCCCAGGCGGAGCTGAGCCCGGCCCGGATTCTGGCCGCGGCCCGGGGGACGGCGGTGGCGGCTATGGCGGCGGGGCGTGAGACGGCGGATTTGGGGGACGTGGTGAAGGCCCTGCGGATGGAGTTGGAAAAGGACAACAAGGCCCTGCCCAGGGAACTGGCCGGATGGGCAAAAAAGGAGGCGACTTGAGATGGAAACTCAATTACGGGAACAAAAAGTGGAAGCGGCAGAGGTCAAAAAGCCGAACCTGACCGGCATTCCCACCCAGATGAAGCTGGACTTCGAGCAGCGCAGCGGCCTGTCCTTCGACGATGTGCGGGTGCATTACAACTCGGACAAACCCGCGCGGCTGGGGGCGCTGGCCTACACCCAAGGGACACAGATCCATGTCGGGCCGGGACACGAGAGCAGCCTGCCCCATGAGCTGGGACACGTGATCCAGCAAAAGGCGGGAAGGGTCCGTCCCACGCGGTGGATCAACGGCCTGCCCGTCAACGACCAGCCCGAGCTGGAGCGGGAGGCCGACCGCGCACCGGTGCAGTGTATGCCGGCGCCAGCCCTGTGGGGCGTGGTCCAAATGGACCTTGTGACAATGCCCGCGCAGAGCGGCTGCAACTGCGGATATCACGCGCTGGCCCGCGCGCTGCTGCGATTTCAAGAAACGGGTACGGTAACGCTGCCGTACACCAAAGATAATCTGGCGGATTATCTTACCTCATATGCCGTTCAAACAGGATTCAGCGTAATTGGCGAAGCGTTTGACGCAGAAGCTTTGGCCCATGTGGGCGAGCAATTTTGTTTCGCCAATCATATTCCTGCTACATGTTCTTCCATTGCTTTCAATACAAAGGAGGAGTTCGAAAACATCCTGAACGAATCCAGAAAGGATGGAAGCGTTATTCTTGTCCCTTATTTCACAGGCGAAAACCTTATGCCAGTGATTAACAGCGCTCAAGAAGAGAACGCGCATTGGAGCGCCATCGACACAGCCCTTCCTCAAAGTGCTCTCTCAACAGGTGCCTCCCCGGCAGGACCCATCCCGTACAAGTTATATGAAGGCAATTATTATGGTTCTTTTGGTGATTATATGCCGCCGGCAGATGTAGATACTGACCAGCTGTTTGACTCAAACCAGTCTATTCATCCTCAATTCGATTGGGACAAGTTTATATGGGATTACGCATTTCAAAAAGCATTTACGATTGAGCCGGGTGGTATAACTACGGAGAGTACTCGAAAAAACATCGAAGCAGCTGTAATTTTTCTTACTGATGAATACAATACATATCGCGGGGCTGGGGCGAAGCCTAAATCCAAATCTAAACCTGAACTACCGGTTTCTCTCCAAACAAAGTATAGTTTTATACATAGTGAAACCGGGAAACAGGCTGCGTGGGGCAATAAAGTCTTACGTCACAATGTCCTTGAACTTGGAATACCCTATATAATAAATAGCGAGCGCAAGAAATATCATGGCGCCGGATATAAAGACTATGGCGAGTTTATAGCTGGCTTTAAAACTGTAACCGGCAAGATTGAAGATCTGCCACATCACAGGTCTGATTTTCCCAGAGCAATAGATCCCGTGACAGGCTCTGCGGTTCAGGGCGTCAATCTTCGAGGGCTTGTGGTTAAAGTAATAGGGAAATAGAGACTTCACTTAATATTTTGATCCACATGAGGGACTTAGCAGTCTCTTACAGCAGGGGGAAATGCCATGCCGGAACCAGTGATTATCATTTCTCATACACTGCGTGAAGCTTTCCGGCAGGGGCTGATCCACGACAAGTTTATCTTCCTCTCCACCGGGCCCGGCTGGGGGAAAACCGCCGTGGTGACCAAGCTGCTGGAAAAGCAGAATCCCGCCTATCTCTCCCTGCGCAGGCGGCCTCTGCCCCACCGCTTCCCCAGGGAGCGTCTGATTGTCCTGGACGATTTTCAGGCGCTGCCCGCCCAGGCGGAAGGGCTTTTTCAGGACATTCTGCGGCGGTCGCCCCCAGAGCAACGCTTCATCCTGCTCTCCCGGGGGCCAGTGCCGGAATACCTCTTCCCCTGTGAGGCCGCCGGAGCGCTGCTCCGTCTGGGTGAGGCGGAGCTGGCGCTGGATATGGACTGCCTGTGCCAACTGGCTCAAGGGCACGGACTTGACCTCTCCGTCTACGAGCTTCGGCGGATTCTGGATGAGACAGGGGGGTGTCCCCCGGCGGTCAGCCTTCTTCTGGCGGCCCTTTCCGCCGGACAGCCGTTTCAACAGCGGACGGTGGACGCCGTGCGGGCCAAGATGGGCGCGTATATGGAGGAGGCCGCCCTGCTGCCCCTGCCGCCGGCGGAGCGGAAGCTGCTGCTGGAGCTGTCCCTGTTTGACCGGTTCGACCAGGTCCTGGCAGACACGCTCGCGGAGCCCGGAACCGTCCCCGCCGAGCTGGAGCGGATCTGGCGGACCAGCGGGCTGGTCCAGCCGGACGGCCCCCTCTGGACCGTCTGTGACCGGCGCTTTCTTCTGCCCTATTTGCGGCAGAAGCTTCGGATGGGGCCGCCCGAATGGCTCCAGACCCTCCACCTCGCCGGCGGACGCTGGTGTGCCGCCAGGCAGGATCTTTCGGGAGCGCTATATCATTATCAACAGGGGGGGAGCCGGGAAAAGCTTCTTGATCTGCTGGTCCAAACTGCCCGGCTGCGTCCGGGCGTCGAGGTATGCCGGGGGCTGTGGGACTGCGCCGGTTTTCTGAGGGAAGAGGATATTCTGCAATTTCCCGACCTGATCTGCGCCATGAGCCTGCTTCGGTCCATGACCCTTGAACCGGAGGAATCTGAACAATGGTATGAAGCGCTGAACAGGTATCTTCAGCACATGGACCGCGGGGACGAGGACTACAAACGTGTGCGGGGTCTGCGGTCCTATCTGGATCTCTACCTGCCTCACCGGGGAACGGCGGGACTGCCCGAAATAATCCTCTGTGTGGATGAGCTCCTGCGCTCCAAGGCGCTGGTTTTGCCAGGAATAGATGTGACCGGTGGTCTGCCCAGCCTGATCCGGGGCGGGAGGGACTTTTCCCAATGGATTCTCAGAGCGCAGGAACTTTATGACACCATCCGCGGTCCAGTGGAGCGGGTATTGGGCCGGGCGGGCGTGGGAGTGGGCGAGCTCGCTCTGGCGGAAGGCCTTCTGGAACAAGGCGAGGACATATCGGGCCGTTTTCCCGCTCTGGCGGCCATACAGGCGATGCTGCGGGCCGGGGGTGCGTTGGAACTTGAATTTGTGTGCACCGCTCTGCTGGTGAGGGCGCTGTGCGCAGCAGGAAGCCCATCCGGCGCGGAGACACTGCTGCTTCAGTTTCGCGCGGAAGCGGCAAAGGCCAACGCGCCGCGCATCCTGTCCAACCTCGACGCTATGCGCTGCCGGCTGAGCCTGCTGGCGGACGGGCCTTATGTCACAGTCTGGGCCGCCGAACAGTCCCCTGGAGAAGATATTTTCCTCTGGACGGACAGCTACCGATGTCTTACCATGGTACGCTGCTTGCTGCGGGATCAAGAGCACCATGCCGCATTGCTCCTGCTGGGCCGTATGCTGGATTACTTTCAGCGCTGTGACCGTCCCCTGGACAGGCTGGAGGCGTTGATCTTGACGGCGATTTGCCGGTTTCGCATGAGCTGTGAGGACTGGAGAGAGTACCTTGCCCAAGCCCTGGAGCTTGGAGCACGTTATGGCTATGTGTCAGTATTTGCCCGGGAGGGCGCTGCACTGCTGCCCCTGTTGGAATGCGGCGGGTATAAAAATCTAAACCCTGCCTACTGGGAGCGCATCCTGTCTGGAACTGTGACACAGGCCGGGTACTATGGCCGGTATCTCAGACCTTTCTGTACCCCAATCAGCCCTTTGACGCAAAAAGAGCGCATGGTTCTGCGCTTGATCAGCCAGAACAAGAACAATGAGGAGATTTGTGCCCTTATGAATATCAAGCTTCCCACGGTGAAGACCCATGTCCACAATCTGCTGAGGAAGCTGAACGTATCAAACCGGAACCAGATCCAGAGGGCGGCTGAGTGGCTGAAGCTTTTCTGATTTTCAAGGAACGCATCTAAAACACAATACCTGGGTGGGATGGGAATGGGATAAAGTTGCAAACAATCTTGTCAGTGACTTTAGGGCTTGTTTGAAAAATAAATATTGCACAAGTCGTAAGTAAGTGCGAAAATA
>CAJULJ010000038.1:0-8291 GCA_910587395.1 uncultured Oscillospiraceae bacterium
CTCTTGGCTCATAATCTACCCAATACTTGGCTCGCTCTTATTGTCGCAAGCATAGCTCCCGGTCCTCGGCGGCAAACCGTTCCTCAAGCGCCGCCACCGTCCAGCCATCTTTGAACCGGCCCAGCGGCGTGTGCCCAAACTGATCCAGGGCCCGCTGGTCAAGCTCCATCAGCTTGGCCCACAATTCCGGGTGGTGGCGGCGCAGGTTCCGCAGTTCCCCAATTTGCTGTAAGGGACAGCACCAGCAGGAGCAGCGGTGGTAAATCTCATACAGTCCGTCCCAGTCAAAGCCCCGGTCATAGCAGATTTGAAGCGCCTGGGTCTCGGTGATGTCCCATCTTACCAGCGGATAGCGGAGGTGTTCGTTTGTCTCACAGCGGTGGTCCTCGTCAGAGGCGATGCCAATGAATTGAAATATCTCATGGTCCTTTTTGAGCCGTGACAACGCTTTATTGATCTGATGTATTTTGAGCTGGCCCGTACACCAGCGCACTTGTGAGCTGGGCCAGCCATTTCCATAGGGCGGAACACCCTCCCGTTCCCGCCGCTCCAGGGCGGACAGCTTTTCCTTTGGCTGGTCGAACATCAGCCACTCAAAGCCCTTTGGATGGCGGAGAATGGTCAGCTTCAAGCCCCGTTCCCGGTATAGGTGCCGGGCCAGCCTATCCCAATGGCGGTACATCTCCGGGAACTCAAGCCCCGTGTCCGCCACCAGCACCATGTCGATGGGCATACCCCGCTCTATCATTAGCAGGAGCATGGCCGTGGAGTCCTTGCCGCCCGAGCAGGAGACAACAAATAGTGGTTTTTTCACCATTTCCACCCGCTTCCGGGCACAAAAAAAGCGCCCTCATGGGCGCTTCCGCTTGGGGCTGTCTCGGCTCCTGTGGGAGCGGGGCACAGCGATCTTCTGCTGGACGGGGTACTGGAACACCTTGTACTGCTCCGGGACGTGCTGGCCGTCATAGACCTTCTGAAACGGGTCGGGCCCGGCCAGCATATACCCGCGGGAAGTAAACGTGCCGCCCTCATTGATGGCGGTGGCCTCGCCGTAGGCTTCAAAGTCAAAATAATCCCGTGCCTGTTCCGGCAGTTCCATGGCCGCCAGCTCATCTACCAGCCAAAGGCCGTATTCCTCCGCGTTCTGGACGGGGTATAGCTCGTAGCGATCCAGGTTATAGGTCAGGTTGATCAACTGCTCCGCGCTGCCAGCATATTCCCCATGCTCCACGGCGGCAATGAATTTCCCCATATCCTCCGGGTCAAGGCCCTCTAAACGGCTGGCGAGGTAGTTCAGCTCGTCGATATGGGTGTACTCGCCCAGGGCTCGCGCCACCCCTTTGATCCCGATATTGTAGTCCAGGATGACAATTTCGGAAGAAAACAGGCGGTCTATTCCGATTTCCCCCAGGGCTGCTTGCACCTGCTCCGTGGTGGCGGGGAAGGACAATGTGGTATCGGCCAGCACCCCGGCGTTGTATTTGCCCAGGTTGGCGATATGGGCGGTAAACTCGGCCATTTAGTGCTTAGACCCCCGTTTGAGGGAAATGGTCAGCTTCTCCTTTTCCTTCTGCTGGCGCTGGCGGCGTTCCTCCAGGGCCTCGTAGATGCTTTCCTCGATCTCGCGGGGCGTCATCATCACGTCCGGGAAATACTTCCGCAGGCGGTCCCCGGCCAGCACCACCTTTGTGTATTCGGGCCGCTCCTGTTTGCCGTCAACGGGCTCCTGGCCCTCGGCAGGGGGCGCGGACGGGGCGGCGGGCGCGGGCCCCTCCGGGGCCTGTCCAGGTTGTTCGGCGGCGGGCGCGTCCGATGCGTGGGCGGGCTGTGCCACGTCCGGGGACGGGGGGATGGTGGCTGCGGCGGGGGCGCTGGGCTGGGGCTGGTCAGGCTGGGCCGCCTCCTGTTTGGGCGGGTCCAGCACATTTTTGCCGTCCAGGATGTCCCGGATGGTTTTCTCGTTCAGTTTGCCCGCCTTTTCCGTCCTTTTCATGTACTCCACTCGCTCCACGGGGACTTTCGCACCCAGGTCGATCATAGTGAGCACCTCGTCCTGGTTCTCCGGCTTCAAAAAAGAAATAGCATGGGCCAGGGACAGGTTGAGGGAACCGTCGTCCACCCGGTCGCAAACGTCCTTGGTGGCCTCGGACAGCCGAACCAGCCGGTTCAGCTTACTGACGGGCATACCCATTTCCCGGGCCAGCTTTTCATCGCTGTAAAGTTCCTCGGCCTTGAAACTTCCCTTTTTGCGGCGGCCCGCCTTCTGCTTCATGCCCTCCATCTTCATCCGCAGGGAGCGGGACAGATCGTAGGTGGAGATTTTGGGCCGGTGGAGGTTTCCGTCCGCCACCAGGATTTTGGCGTCGGCGTCGGAAATTTTCTGGATGATGGTGGGGACGGGGTAGTTCAGTTCCGTGGCGATCATGTGGCGGCGCTGGCCGGAAATGATCTCCAGGGTTCCATTGTGCCCAAATCGGGCCAAAACCGGGTCTTTCACGCCGTTGAGCTCAATGGATTTTTTCAGTTCCTGATAGTCCTCGCTCTTGGTGTCCACGGAGATGGTGTTGTACTCCGATTTCACCAGATAGGAGGGGTGAAGTACGACAAAGATGGATTCGCCCTCCTGGGGGGCGGGAAAGTCCTTTTTGGCTGCCTCGTCCGGGGGCGAAAGCCGCTCTGGGAGCGTTTGGGCGATGGCAGTACCAACGGGGCCCTTGGCGGCGGGGCCGGTGACAGCGGGGGCGGGGGCTTGGGCCGGGCCCTTCTCCTGGACGGGTTTCTCCTGGCCCTGCTCCTGGGCGAGCTTCTCCAGCCGCTCAACATCGGCAATGATCTGCTGGATAAAGGGGTTGGTGTCCAGCTTGGCCGGATCGACCACCTCGCCATTCTCGATGCCGTACTCAGCGAGGGCGGCGCGAACGGCGGCGGGGTCAATGTCCGAGAAATCGTCGCCCTGGGCGGGGGGCTTGGCGTCCTGGACGGGTTTGGCCCCATCCTTGGCCTTATCGCCAGCGGCGGGGGTGGGGGCCTGCGCCGGGTCCTTCCCCTGGGCGGGTTTCTCCTGGCCCTGGGCGGCGGGCTTGGGCTCTTGGGCAGGCTGGGTCCCGTCCTTGGCCTTATCGCCAGCGGCAGGGGCGGGGGCCTGGGCCGGGGCCTTCTCCTGGCCCAGGGTAGCGGCGGGCTTGGCGTCCTGGGCGGGCTTGGCCCCGTCCTTGGCCTTATCGCCAGCGGCGGGGGCCTGCGCCGGGTCCTTTTCCTGGGCGGGCTTCTCCGGGCCCTGGGCGGCGGGCTTGGTGTCCTGGGCAGGCTTGGCCCCGTCCTTGGCCTTGTCCGCAGCAGGGGCAGGGGCGTGGGTAGTCGGCTTTTCCGGCCTCTTGAGGTCGGCCGTCTGCCCCTTTTCGCCCTGACCGGGGGCCGGGACCGGCTTGCCGGGGATCGGGATGCCGGGCTGATTCTTCACCTGACGGTGATAGTTCAGCGCGGAGGGCAGGGACATCTCGTAGACCAGGGCGGGGATGTCCTTCACCTTCGCCAGCTCACACGCCCTGCGGCGGCGGTAGCCGGTGACGAGCTGGTACTCGCCGTCCTCCCGCAGACGGAGCACCACCGGCTCCTTCACGCCGCCCGCCTGGATGCTGGTGACGAGGCCGCCGTAGCTCTTGTCCGGCTGTCTGCTGACCGCCGCGCCGGGCAGGTCATGGATTTTGGACAACGGGATGGATTGGGGCTGGGGGGCCGGGGTCTTGCTGGGTTCGTTTGCCATTGAATTACCTCCATTTTGATTTATTTGCTAAAAATCATGTCTCATGACGAGACACGATTCTTAACACAAAAGTTAGGATTTCCGGCTGGAAATGTGTCTCATGGTGAGATTTATTTCAGCCAAAGTCGTGTCGCACAGCGGCGGAATAGTAAGGGCCCATCGTCACCGGTGCGTTGTAAAGCGCCGTGAGAAGATAGGCCCGGATGTTGTTGATTTTGGTGGTGGTCTGGCTCATGGCCTCCATGACGTATTCGATGTGTGTGCCGTCCAGCCTTCGGAACCGCTGCTTCACTGTGTCCGCTGGCAGGTTCTCGCCAGCGATCCGCAGGGTGGGGGCGGTACTGCCCAGCACGTCCACCACCAGCTCCAAAAGGCTGTCCACATCGTCATAGGGGTGGGCCCGCCGCAGATTCTCAAAGTCTATATTCGCCTTGACTTCCTCCCTCAATTCGTATCGATCCATCCCCATGGCCCCGCCGGGGGGCTTGGGGGGAAGGATGGATGGATCAGGGTGGTTAAGGTCAGTTTGATTTCCCTTAGTATGATTAGGGTCGATTTTTTCGACCTCTTGAGGTGGTTTTTCCCGACCTCTTGACATCGATTTTTCCGACGTCTTGGGGTGGTTTTTTTCGACCTCTGAGCAGGGCGTGAAATGATCCGGGGGCGGCGGGACCGGCTCCGGGGGTGCTGTCCGGGTGGTGAACCGCTTGACATAGAGCTTGGTGGGACGGCCCTGGCCCTGTTTGACGCGCTCCACCAACCCGATCCCCTTCTTCTGATCCAGCTCGGCCAGCAGCTTCATGGCCTTGTCCCTTCCGCAGCACATATCCTCACATATCTCGTCCACGGTGTAGTAGATATAGACGCGCCCCAGCTCGTCATACCAGCCGTTCTTGGCGGACAGGCCCATGCGGTCCAGCAGCATACCGTAGAGCAGCTTGGCGTCTGTGGAAACGTGCTTGAATTTCTGATCTGTAATCAACAGGCGAGGGATTTTGAAATAAATAAATTCCTCCGATTCCTGACCGTAGAAATAGTCCGATAAAATGACTTCCGGCATGATGGTGCCTCCTTTTGGGCATTAAAAAAAGCGCGATTCAAAACCGCGCTTTTTTGCATATATTGCTGAAAGATGTTATAATATTATTGAAATATGGTGAATTTGTTGAAATATCTCTATCAAAACTCTTGACAAACTCTCCCCTTCCTATTGATGGATTGTAGACGCTATGATACAATACTTCAAAATATATAACATAATGAGGTGACACAAATGAAAATCGACGGACAATTCGTAATCTACTCCCGAAAATCCAAATTTACAGGGAAAGGAGAAAGTATCGAAAACCAAATCGAAATGTGCAAGCAGTATATCCGTATGCAATTTGGAAATTCCGCCGCCGATGATGCCCTGGTCTATGAAGATGAAGGTTTTTCTGGAGGTTCTCTGGAACGCCCAAAGTTTAAGAAGATGATGGCCGATGCCCAGGAGCATAACTTTCGGGCCATCGTAGTTTACCGCTTGGATCGAATCAGCCGCAACATTGGAGATTTCGCAAAATTGATCGAGCAGTTCAATCAAATGAAAATCGACTTCATCTCCATTAAAGAGCAGTTCGACACGTCCTCCCCCATGGGTCGGGCCATGATGTATATTTCCTCGGTCTTTTCCCAGTTGGAACGGGAAACCATAGCCGAGCGTATCCGGGATAATATGCACGAGTTGTCCAAAACCGGGCGCTGGCTGGGCGGTGTGACCCCTACCGGCTATGCCTCGGAAAGTGTCTCCCACGTAACGATAGATGGCAAAACCCGTAAAGCCTGCAAGCTGAAGCCCATCCCGGAAGAAATCAGCATGATAAAGCTAATCTTTGAAAAGTTTCTGGAAACCAACTCTTTGACCAAAACAGAAACCTTTTTATTGCAAAATGGATTCACAACCAAAAACGGGAAAGACTTTACGCGCTTTGCCCTCAAAAATATTCTCTCCAACCCCGTCTATCTGATTGCGGATGATGCCGCCTATCAATACCTGACGGAAAACAACGTAGACCTGTTTTCCGAGCAAAGCGATTTTGACGGCATTCATGGCATTATGGCCTACAACCGCACTTTACAGCAGCAAGGCAAGGCTAACCAGGTCAAGCCCATGGACGAATGGATCGTATCAGTGGGTAAGCACCCAGGAACCATCGACGGCAAAGCTTGGGTAAAGGTTCAGCGGCTTTTGGAACAAAACAGGTCAAAGAGTTATCGCAAGCCCAGAAGCAATGTTGCCCTGCTCTCCGGCCTCTTGATTTGCGGCAACTGCGGCGACTTCATGCGCCCCAAAGCCTCCCAGCGTCTGAACGCCAGAGGGGAAACGATTTACACCTATCTGTGTTCCATGAAAGAACGGAGCCGGGGCCATGTGTGCAATATCAAGAATTGCAACGGAAATATTATGGACGCGAACGTCATAGAACAGCTAAAATCATTGAGCGAGGACGGTTCTGATTTCCTCCAGCAACTTGAACATAGTAAAAAGGTGCTGACAGGTGACCGTCAGGGTTATGACGAGCAGCTTGCCAAAATTGAAGCTGATATCACCGCCAACGAGGACGAAATCAAAGGGCTGGTATCTACGTTAAGCAAAGCGTCCGGAACCTCCGCAGAAACCTACATTGTAAAACAGATCGATGAACTCCACAATAAAGGGGAAACCTTAAAACGGAACTTGGATGAACTCAAGGAACTGACCGCCAACCATGCCTTGGCCGACATTGAGTATGATTTATTGGCACAGCTCCTTGCCTCCTTCAAAGACAGCGTTGACGGAATGACGATAGAACAGAAACGCGCAGCTATCCGCAACTTCGTCAAGGAGATTATATGGGACGGGACACAGGCCCACGTCATCCTGTTTGGCTCAGAATATGCGTTTGAGTTTCCGAAAATCCCTGTTGGCATGACGAATACTGTAATATCGTGTAAAAATACCGAAAATTTTGAAAAAGCAGCAGAAAGGGGCGATGTAGAGCCGTTAAGAGTGCATAGCAAACGAAATCCTCATGTATTTCCGCTCACAGCGCAAGCTCCAGGGAGAATTATCTTTGTCTGATTCTTTGGATGGCGAAGGCGAAAACGGTTCCCTGTCCCTCATCGACGTGGTGCGGGTAGACGACAACATGCTGGAGGAACTGGACCTGCGGGACGCCTGCCTCAAGGTGCGCCGGTGCGTGGACGCCTGCCTCACCGGACGGGAGGCGCATATCATCCGTCTGCGCTATGGGCTGGGCGGTCAGGCGCCCCTCACTCAGCGGGAAATTGCGTCGCTGTGCGGCATTAGCAGAAGTTATGTATCCCGCATCGAAAAAAAAGCTTTGGAGAAGCTGCGCGTCGAATACGAAAAGTGTTGAGGAAAATGCCGGACGGGTCCATCGTCCGGCATTTTCCTCCCATCAGACAGCAAAATGTACCATATCTTTTTTTAGATTTCCGTTTTCTCGTTGAAATCCACAGGCCGAAATGTTGTAAAAACACTGTCTTTTTCTTGCTTCATATGGTATGATGAGCCAGATAAACTTAAAGGAGCGGCAAGATAACCATGATAACTGTCACCGACCTGAGCCTGAACTACAGCGGCACCCCGCTGTTCTCCCACGTGGACCTGCAATTTGACCGGGGCAACTGCTACGGCATCATCGGCGCCAACGGAGCGGGCAAGTCCACCTTCTTAAAAATTCTCTCCGGCGAGCTGGACTCCACCTCCGGAGAGGTATCCATTCTCCCCAACATCCGCATGTCCGTTCTCAAGCAGGACCAGAATGCTTACGATGCCTACAACGTGATGGACACCGTCATCATGGGCAACCAGCGGCTGTACGAGGTGGGCAAGCAAAAGGACGCCCTTTACGCCAAGGAGGAAATGACCGACGAAGACGGCATGCTGGCCTGCCAACTGGAGGAGGAGTTCGCCGAGCTGGACGGCTGGGAAGCAGAGAGCAACGCCAGCCGCATCCTCCAAGGCCTGGGCGTGGGCACCGAGTACCACGAGAGCGACATGGCCACCATGGATCCCCGGCTGAAGGTGAAGGTACTGCTGGCCCAGGCGCTGTTCGGCAGCCCCGACCTGCTGATGATGGACGAGCCCACCAACAACCTGGACATTGACGCAGTCAACTGGCTGGAGGACTTTCTGCTTGATTTCGAGGGCACCGTCATCGTGGTATCCCACGACCGGCACTTCCTGAACACCGTGTGCACCCACATCGTGGACATCGACTACAACAAGATCAAGATGTACGTGGGCAACTACGACTTCTGGTACGAGTCCTCCCAATTGGTGCAGCAGCTGGTAAAGAACCAGAACAAGCGCAATGAGGAAAAAATCAAAGAGCTTCAGGACTTCATCTCCCGATTCTCCGCCAACAAATCCAAGTCCAAGCAGGCCACCGCCCGGCGCAAGCTGCTGGATAAGCTGACGGTGCAGGAGATGCCCGCCTCCTCCCGGCGCTATCCCTTCGTGGGCTTCACCCCGGACCGGGAG
>CAJULJ010000038.1:8303-25513 GCA_910587395.1 uncultured Oscillospiraceae bacterium
TATCCTCTTTGTCACCGACGTGTCCAAAACCATCGGCGGGGTGAAGGTGCTGGATAAGGTCTCCTTCATTGTGGGCCACGATGAGAAGATCGCCTTCGTGGGTGACAACGAGAACGCCCACACCGCCCTGTTCAAAATCCTGTCCGGAGAGATGGAGCCAGACGAAGGCACCGTGAAATGGGGCCAGACCGCCACCTTCTCCTATTTTCCCAAGGATAACACCCCCTACTTCGAGGACTGCGAGGACGATCTGGTGCAATGGCTCCGCCAGTTCTCCAAAGACCCCCAGGAGCAGTACCTTCGGGGCTTTCTGGGGCGGATGCTCTTCTCCGGCGAGGAGGTCCACAAGCCGGTAAAGGTGCTGTCCGGCGGAGAAAAAGTGCGGTGCATGCTGTCCCGGATGATGCTGTCCGGGGCCAACGTGCTCATGCTGGACCAGCCCACCAACCATTTGGATTTGGAATCCATCGCCGCGCTGAACAAAGGTCTGGAAGCGGTCAAGTGCAACGTGCTGGTGGCTTCCCACGACCATCAGCTCATCCAGACCGTCTGCAACCGGGTGTTCGACTTCACCGCCGAGGGCAAACTCATCGACAGCAAAACCACCTACGACGAATATCTGGAAAGCCTGCATCAGCAGTAAACCATATCAAAAAAGGAGCTTCGAGCGTTGGCTCGAAGCTCCTTTTCGCGTCATGCTCCGCGCTCCAGCGCCAGCAGCCGCCGCTTGACCTCCAAACCGCAGGCAAAGCCGGTAAGGGCCCCGTTTTTCCCCACCACCCGGTGACAAGGGGTGAAAATCAGCAGCGGATTGTCGTGGTTCGCCATCCCCACCGCACGGGCCGCCTTGGGGCGGCCCACTGCGGCGGCGATTTCCCCATAGGTCCGGGTCCGGCCGTAGGGAATGGCCCGCAGGGCCTCCCACACCGCCTGCTGAAACTGCGTCCCATGAGGCGACAGAGGCACCGTGAACGCCTGTCGCTTTCCGGAAAAATACTCGTCCAGCTCCATCGCCGCTTGCAGCGTCAACGCAGTCTCCCCTTCCGGGGCGTCAAACTCCGAGACCTCCCGCCGGAGAAACACCCGGCTCAGGCCCTGTCCGTCGTCCATCAGACCCAGAGTGCCGATGGGGTACTCCCGGTACAGCACCGGTCCCAATTCCATAGAATCTCCTCCGTCTATTCCACCGTCACCGATTTGGCCAGATTCCGGGGCTTGTCGATATCACACCCCCGCATGAGGGCGATGTAATAGGCCAGCAATTGCAGCGGCGCCACCCCCAGCGACGGCAGCAGCAATTCGTCCGTGTCCGGGATGGCAAAGACGCCGTTTGCCACCTTGCCCAGTTCCTCCACATGCCCCTGGGTGGTGAGGGCCAGCACATCCGCCCCCCGGCTCTTCACCTCCACCACGTTGCTCATGGCCTTTTCGAACAGCTTGGCATAGGTGGCCGCCGCCACTACCAGGGTACCGTTCTCAATGAGGGAGATGGTGCCGTGCTTCAGCTCTCCGGAGGCATAGGCCTCCGAGTGGATGTACGAAATTTCCTTCAGCTTCAGCGACCCCTCCAGTCCCAGGGCGTAATCCACATTGCGGCCGATGAAGAAAATGGATTCGTGGTTGAAATACTGGGAGGCGTAATACTGGATGGCCTCCCGCTGCTCCAGCACCTGCTCCAGCTTGGAGGGCAGCACCAGCAGCTCCTGCACCGCCGCGTGATAGCGCTCCTCCTCTACCGTGCCTAGCCGCCGGGCCAGGTACAGCCCCAGCAGATCCAGCACCGCCAATTGGGTAGAGTACGCCTTTGTGGTCGCCACGGCGATCTCCGGCCCCGCCCAGGTGTACAGCACCTCGTCCGACTCCCGGGCGATGGAGGAGCCTACCACATTGACAATGGACAAAATCCTGCCCCCCAACCGCCGGGCCTCCCGCAGGGCGGCCATGGTGTCCAGCGTCTCGCCGGACTGGCTGAGCACCACCACCAGGGTCCGCGGCGTAATAATGGGCTCCATATACCGGAACTCAGAGGCCAGCGACACCTCCACCGGCAATCTCAGCAACCGCTCCAGATTGTACTTGCCCACCATACCCACGTGGTAGGACGATCCGCAGGCCACCACATACAGCCGGTCGATGTTCCGGATAAACCCGTCGTCCAGGGAGAAATCAGGCAACACAACCTCCCCGTCCTTGAGCCGTGGGAAAATGGCGCGGCGCAGCGCCTCGGGCTGCTCCATGATCTCCTTGAACATGAAGTGCTCATAGCCGCCCTTTTCCGCCGCATCAATCTCCCAGTCCACGCGGGAGACCTCCTTCTCCACCGGCATGAGCAGGTGGTCATAACAGGCGACGCCGTCCCGGGTGAGCACCGCCAGCTCCCCGTCCTCCATGTAGATCACTTCCCGGGTGTGCTTGATGATGGCGGTGACGTCGGAGGCAAGGAAGTTGAACCCCTCTCCCAGGCCCAAAATGAGCGGGCTGTCCTTGCGCACGGCGATGAGCTTTTCCGGCTCGTCGGCACAGATGATGCCCAGGGCGTAGGCCCCCTCGATGCGGTGGAGCACCCGGCCCACGGCCTTGAGGATGTCCCCCTCGTAAAAATATTCGATAAGCTGGGCCACCACCTCGGTATCCGTCTCGGAGGCAAAGGGCACCCCCTGGTCGATCAAAAATTGCTTGAGCTGGGCGTAATTCTCAATGATGCCGTTGTGCACCACGGCGATGCGCCCGCTGCGGCTCACCTGGGGATGGGAGTTCACATCCGACGGCGCGCCGTGGGTTGCCCACCGGGTGTGGCCCACGCCCAGAGTGCCGTGGATGGCCGCGCCGCCCTGGATCATGTCCGACAGCACCCGCAGACGGCCCTTGGCCTTGGCCACCTCCAGCCTTTCGCCGTCAAAGACGGCCACACCCGCCGAGTCGTATCCCCGGTACTCCAGCCGGCTCAGGCCGTCCAGCAGAATGGGCGCGGCCTCCTCGCCCCCCACAAATCCTACAATGCCACACATTTTGCATCAGTCCCTTCCCTTACTTTGCATCAGTCCCTTCCCTTACTGGGGATTCAGCTCCAGATACTTCTGGTCGATGTGGCTGTCCACCTGCATGGAAAACTCCAGCGCGGCGTTGTAGCCCATCTTTTTGTTCCGGTTGTTCATGGCGGCCACCTCAATGATGACGGCCAGATTCCGCCCCGGCTTCACCGGGATGAGCAGAGTTGGGATACGCACGTCCAGCAGGGTGGTGAAGTGTTCGTCCGCGCCCAGGCGGTCGTACAGCTTGCCGTCCTGCCAAGTCTCCAGCTCGATCATCATGTCGATGGCGCTGTCAAACTTGACGGCGGACATACCGAACAGCCGCCGCACATCCACCACACCGATGCCCCGCAGCTCGATGTAGTGGCGGATGAGCTCCGGCGCGGTGCCCACCAGTCCGCCCTTGGGGTCCCGCCGGATCTCCACCGCGTCGTCAGCGATAAGCCGGTGGCCGCGCTTGACCAGCTCAATGGCGGTCTCGCTCTTGCCCACGCCGGACTCCCCGGCCAGCAGAACCCCCTCGCCGTATACCTCCACCAGCACGCCGTGGCGGGTGATGGTGGGTGACAGCGCCGTGCGCAGGTAGGCGATCATGGTACTCATGATGTTGGCCGTGTTCTCCTGGGTGCTGAGGATCACCTGCTCATGCTTTTTCGCCATTTCCATGCACTCCGGGTAGGGCTTCAGCCCCCGTGCAAAAATGACCGCCGGGGTGTGATAGGAGAACAGGGTGTCGAACACCGCCGCCCGTTTCTCCTGAGAGATACCCTCCAGGTAGGAGATCTCCACCAGCCCCAGCAGCTGCATCCGCTCCTTGTCAAAATAATCGAAAAAGCCGGTGAGCTGGAGGCCGGGCCGGTTCACGTCCTCAATGGTAATCAACCGCTCCCGGTAGCCCTCCGGGCCATACAGCACGTCCAGATGGAAGGTATCGATGATGCTGCCCAGCTTGATGCCAGTCTTGCTCGCCACCGCAGTCACACTCCTTTTGCAATATATTCGATTTATATTCTAACACATACCCTTCCCGAAAAAAATAGTAAATCCATCAAATTCACACTTGATTTTTCTGTCCCTCTATGGTAGCATAATGTAGTTATCGTTTGAGCGAATTCCAACCAGCGAGGAGGTTAGACAATATGGCCAAATGCGAGTTCTGCGGCAAGGGCGTGAACTTTGGCATCCAGGTGTCCCATTCTCACCGCCGATCCAACCGTACCTGGAAGCCCAACGTCAAGCGCGTCAAGGCTGTGGTGGACGGCGCTCCCAAGCACGTCTATGTGTGCACCCGCTGCCTCCGCTCCGGCAAGGTCACCCGCGCCGTGTGATTCCATAAGGATAGGGAAGCAAGACCGGGCCCCGCGCAATGCGCGGGGCCCGGTTTTTTATACCTTTTCCTCGGGTTCCGCAGTCTGCTCAGGCGCTTCCCCGTCCTTGGGCTCAGATTCGGTTGTCTCAGGCGCAGGCTTTTCCTCCTCCGCCCCAGGGGCCGGTTCTTTCTTGCGGAAGGAAAACTTGCGCTCATTTCCTTGAACCAGGCGCACCATGTTTCCCCGGTGCCCCCACAGCAGCAGCCCGCCCATGACGGCAGCCAGCAGCAGGATCAGCGGGTCCTGGTATACCACCCAGGACGCCACGATAAAAGACGCCCCGCCCCAGCAGGAACCCAGAGACACATACCGGGTGGCGGCCACCAACACGATGAAGCCGCCCCACACCGTCACGGGAATGATCCAGCTGGGCAGCACACCGCCCCCGCCGACACCGATTACGATGGCCACAGCGCTGCCGCTCAGCACCCCCTTGCCCCCTCGGAACTGGAAGGTACAGGGGAACATATGCCCGATCATACAGAAGGCGCCCGCCCAATACTTGGACAGTGTGACCAGCTCCGGCGAGATGTGCCCGGCGATGAACATGGCGAACAGCACCGCCAGCACCGCCTTCACCGCGTCGCTGAGGATGACCGCCAGGGTCAGCGGCCCGCCAAAGGTCCGGTAGAAGTTGGTCAGACCCGCGTTTCCGCTGCCGTGCTCTCGGATATCGTCCCGCAGGATGTAGCGGGACACCAACACGGCGCCGTTAAAGCACCCCAGGAAATAGGCCACCACCGCCACACCGATGGCCGCCACCGCCAGCCAGCCGGGGCTGACACTGGCCGCTTCCAGCATACGAGAATTCATAGTCAATCCTCCTTATCGCCTTTTTGTCGGATGGTAATGCGCACCGGGGTGCCGGTCAGACCGAAGGTGGCCCGGATCTGGTTTTCCAGATAGCGCTGGTAGGAAAAATGGAACAGCTTGGCGTCGTTGCAAAAGATGACGAAATGTGGGGGCTTCACCCCGATCTGCGTCATATAGTAGATTTTCAGCCGCTTTCCCTTGTCCGTAGGCGGCTGTACCCGGGCCTGGGCGTCGTTGAGCACCTGGTTGAGCACCCCGGTGGGAATGCGCATGGCGGCCTGATTGACCACGTTGTCGATGAGGGCGAACAGCTTATCCACCCGCTGGCCGGTGAGGGCGGAGATGAACAGCACCGGGGCGTAGGTCATGTAGGACAGGTCCCGGCGGACGTCCTCCTCCATGCGCTGCATGGTCTTGCCGTCCTTCTCAATGGCATCCCACTTGTTCACCACGATGATGCAGGCCTTCCCCGCCTCGTGGGCCAGCCCGGCCACCTTGGTGTCCTGCTCGGTAACCCCCTCCTGGGCGTCGATCATAATGACACACACGTCGCTGCGCTCGATGGCCATGGTGGCCCGGAGGACGGAGAACTTCTCCACCCGGTCGTCCACCTTGGACTTTTTCCGCATACCCGCAGTGTCGATGATGAGGAACTTGCCCCATTCGTTCTCCAGATAGCTGTCCACCGCGTCCCGGGTGGTACCCGCCACGTTGGACACGATGACCCGCTCCTGGCCCAAAATCCGGTTCACCAGAGAGGATTTGCCCACGTTGGGCTTGCCGATGATGGCCACCTTGACCACATCGTCCTCCTCTTCCTCCCCGTCCGACGGGGGGAAAAACTCGAAGCAGGCGTCCAGCAGGTCCCCGGTGCCGTGGCCGTGGACGGCGGAAACGGGGTACGGATCACCCAGCCCCAGGTTGTAGAACTCGTACATGTCCGGGTCGTTGTGCCCGGTGGAGTCCATCTTGTTCACCGCCAGAACCACCGGCTTCCGGGAGCGCTGGAGCATCCCGGCCACCTCCTGGTCGGCGGCGGTCATGCCGGTGCGGATGTCGCATACAAAAACGATCACCGTGGCGGCGTGAATAGCGATCTCCGCCTGCTCACGCATAAAGGACAAAATCTGGTCGTCGGTCCCCGGCTCGATGCCGCCGGTGTCCACCAGGTCGAAGGTGCGGCCCCGCCACTCGGCCTGGGCGTACAGCCGGTCGCGGGTGACGCCCGGCGTGTCCTCCACGATGGACAGGCGTTTGCCGGTCAGCTTATTGAACAGCATGGACTTGCCCACGTTGGGGCGGCCCACAATGGCCACCAGGGGCTTTGCCATAGTATCCCTCCTATCGGTCATACAGCGGCTGGAAGCCCGCACATATTCCGAAAAGCGGCGGGCAATATTTCACGTATTATAAGGTAGTATAACAAATCCGCAGAAAAAAAGATAGGGGGAAACAGGAAAATTTCCGGGGAGAAAGTAACAAAAAAAGCTGCCGCTTTTGCGGCAGCTTTTCCCGTTTCTATTACTTCTCGGCAGGGGCGACCTCACGGCCATTGTAGGTCATGCAGTTCTTGCACACGCGGTGGGGCAGGGTGACGGTACCGCACTTGGGGCAGGTGTTGATACCGGGAGTCTCCAACTTCCACACGGAGCTGCGGCGCTTGTTCCTGCGCTGCTTGGATACTTTACTCTTCGGGACGGCCATTTTGACACCTCCTTATTTGGTCAATGTCCGTGGACATACAGCCTACTGGTCTGATCCTCCCTCTGGCTCCAACAGCTGGGTCAGCTTGGCCCACCTGGGGTCGATCTCCTTCTTGCAGCGGCACTTTTCCACGTTCAAGTCCACGCCGCAACCGGGGCAAAGCCCCTTGCAATCCTCAGAGCAGAGGTTTTTCGTGTCCATTTCAAGGAGGAATACCTCCCGCATCAGCTCGTCCAGCTCCAGCTCGCCCCCCTCATTCAGCAGAACGATATCGCCGCTCTCCTCATTGGCCAGCTCAAAGGCCAAGAGGGTCTCGTACTCCACCGTCTTCTCCCGCTCAAAGGGCTTGGCGCACCGGTCGCAGGTGAGCGACAGCACCGTGTCCAGCTGGGCCTGCAGCTCCAGGGCTCCCGCCCGGTTGCGCACCTGACCTTCCACACGGACAGGCTGAACAAAGGGCCGGACCCCATACCACTCCATATCGGACAGATCCACTTGGAGCACGAAGGGCAGCACCGCGCCGGGCTGTTGGGCTAAGGGCTTCAAATCCAGTTTCATGGCACACCTCGCATAATGGCACGACTGGTATTATACTAGACCTGGCCGGAAATGTCAAACATTTTCCGCAATATTTTGTGTTTTTTCTGTTTGCCTCCCAACGCTTCCTTTTTTCTTTGTAAGGATAAGGAACGTTCAGTCATCACGCCGGCCGCCGCCGCAAGACTGAACCTCCACAGACACCTCCGCCGCGGCTCAAAAGTTCTTTTTGGTTACCTTTTTCTCAAGAAAAATAACTCAGCCCTTTAGAAACTCTTCCAGGCGGTCCATGCCCTTCCTAATGTTATCCATACTGGT
This sequence comes from uncultured Oscillospiraceae bacterium, assembly GCA_910587395.1. Classification (GTDB taxonomy): domain Bacteria; phylum Bacillota; class Clostridia; order Oscillospirales; family Oscillospiraceae; genus Enterenecus. The sequence continues at coordinate 16,078 of CAJULJ010000038.1, forward strand.
GGAGTAGGACCAGCGGACAAAGTTGGGGGCTCCGAAGCCGCTGCTGGGCACCGTGGCCACCAGACCGTGCTTGAGCAGGGCGGCGGAGAAATCGTCGCTGCTGCCGATCACCTCGCCATGAATGGTGCGGCCCATCAGCTTTTCCACATTCATCATGATATAGAACGCGCCCTCCGGCTTGATGCAGCTGACGCCGTCAATGGAATTGACCCGTTCCACAATATAGTTCCGGCGCTCTTCGAAAGCTCTGCGCATGGTCTCCACACACTCCTGAGAGCCGGTCAGCGCGGCCACAGCCGCCGCCTGGGACACGGAGCTGGGAGAACCGGTAGAGTGGCTGATGAAATTGCCCATTACTTTAGCGATTTTCTCGCTGGACAAGGTATAGCCGATGCGCCAGCCGGTCATTGCGTAGGACTTGGACACACCGTTGATCAGAATGGCGCGTTCCTTTACATCCTCCCCGAAAGAGGCAACAGAGGCAAATTCCACTCCGCCGTACAGCAGGCCGTAGTAGATCTCGTCGGAAATAATATAGATATCCTTTTCCACGCACACCTTGACGATTGCCGCCAGCTCCTCCCTCGAATACACCATGCCGGTGGGGTTGCAGGGATTGTTGAGGATCAGCGCCTTGGTCTTGGAGGTAATGGCGGCGGCCAGCTGCTCCGCCGTCATTTTGAACCCGGCGGCCTCCCCCGCGCTGACCACCACGGGAACGCCGCCCACCATTTTGATGAGCTCCAGGTAGCTGACCCAGAAAGGGGCGGGCAGGATTACTTCGTCGCCGGGGTTCACCAATGCTCGCAGGGAGAGATAAACGCAATGCTTGGCGCCGCTGGAGATGATGACCTGGGAGGGCGTATAGTCCACGCGGCAATCCTCCTTCATCCGCCGGCACACGGCCTCTTTCAGCTCCATCGTGCCGGAGGCGGGAGTATAGCGGGTCACATTGCCGGCAATGGCCTGGTTCGCCGCCGCCTTGATGTGGTCGGGGGTATTGAAATCCGGCTCACCGGCGCCAAAACCGATGACGTCGATCCCGTCCGCCTTCATCTGCTTGGCCAGCGCGTCGATGGCCATGGTGCTGGACACCCGCACCGCAGACGCAATTTGAGCAAGTTCTTTCAAGCTGATCCCTCCAAACTTTGTTTCGTGCACATTATATTCTCAGCCTTGCAGAATTGCAAGTGTTTTCTAAAGGAATATTGAAGTTTTTGCAACTCCTGCAAGACCATATTGCATCTTGGGCAGAAAACGCCCCCCGTCTGCCGAAGCAAACGGGGGGCGCGGAACCCTCAGCGGCGGGTATTTTTCCGGTACAGGTGGTACAAGCCCTTCACCAGCAGGTCGTGGTCGTATTTGATCTCCCTCCGGCACAGGCGGTACAGGGCGGGGGCACGGCCGCCCGTGGCCACCACCACCGCGGCGGGCGCGCCTGCCGCCGCCTCCAGGGATTCGATCACCCGGTCAAAGGCGCCGCTGTAGCCGTACAGCACGCCCGCCCGCATGGAGTCCACCGTATTCCGGCCCAGCGGGGTATCCACCTGGGCCATGGAAATCTGCGGGAGCTGGGCCCCGTTTCGGGACAAGGCCTCCAAAGCGATGTCAATGCCGGGCATGATGGCGCAGCCCTCAAAGGCCCGCTCGCTCAGATAGGAAAAGGTGACGGCGGTGCGGGAGTTGATGACGATGGCCGGGGCGGGATAGAGGGCGGAGGCCGCCACAGCGGAGGCCACAATGTCGCTGCCCAGCTGATTGTGAATTTCCGCTTTGATGTTCAGTCCGGTTTTCAGCCCCGGCCCCACCACCAGGGGAGGCTCCCCGGTCAGCCGCCGCAGGGCACGGGCATACGTCTCGGTGATGGGAGGCACCACGCTGGACAAAATAGAACCTGTCACGCCGCTCAGCTCCGCCCCATATAGCCTGAACACCCCCATCAGGTCGATGGCGCAGCGGTCGCCGGTCATTTTCGCGTCGGTCTCCAGCTCCGACTGGAAGGACAGCGTCCCCTCCCCGGTGAACAGGGCGATGGTAGTACGGATGTTTCCGATATCGATGGCTAAAATCATGTCCTCTCTCCCCTTCTCTCTATCCATTCAGTATGTCCATGACCTGCCGGTATTTGTTTTGATAAAGCTCTCTGCTCCGGGGCGACAGCTTTTGAAAGCTCCGCTCCAGCTTTTCCTTCACAAATTTCTTCCCTTCCTCAAGCTCCATGCCCCGCTCCCGGTAGGCCAGATACAGCAGGCTGGGCAGGCTGTCAAAATGAGAGACCGCGTCCGCGTCCGCCACGCACAGCTCCTCCACACTCTCCCGGTCCAGGGACACGCTGCCCCGGTGGCTGCGGATGCAGTTTTGCACCATCGTAATCTTTTCCGGCTCATAATCCCATTGGGACAGGATGCCCTGGGCCATCTCCGCCCCGTGGATGTGGTGGTCGGGATACAGGCTGTAATCGGTAACAGACGCAATATCGTGGAGCCATGCCGCAATCATCACAACCTCTTTGTCCGCCCCATACCGCTCCGCCAAAAAAGCCCCGTTTTTGACCACTGCCTCAATATGATCGTACACGCCCATCCCAAATTGATTGGAGGGCTGCTCACAGCGGCGCCGGAGCTCCCCCCGCAAATAATTCAAAATATCACTTCTCATCTCTATTACCCCTTATATTATCTATTTTATCACGGGATGCCGCTCATTGCAAGGAGACAATGGAACGGCCGGAACGTCTCCGTCCCGGCCGTTTGCTTAAATATTCGCTCGGATGATTTCGCCCATTTTCCGAGTGCCGATGACACTCTCCCCCGCACGGGCGATATCGGCGGTGCGCCAGCCGTCGGCCAGCGCCTTGTCCACCGCCGCCTCGATGGCGTCCGCCTCGGCGGCCAGATGGAAGGAATAGCGGAACATCATGGCTGCGGACAGGATGGTGGCGATGGGGTTGGCCTTATCCTGGCCCGCGATGTCCGGCGCGGAGCCGTGGATGGGCTCGTACAGCGCCGGAGTCCCGTCCCCCATGGAGGCGGAGGGCAGCAGGCCGATGGAGCCGGTGATCATGGACGCCTCATCGGACAGGATGTCGCCGAACATGTTCTCGGTGACGACAACATCAAACTGCCCCGGGTCCCGGACCAGCTGCATGGCACAGTTATCCACCAGCACGTCCTCGTACTCCACGTCGAAGTATTCCTCCGCCAGCTTGTGCATCACGGACCGCCACAGGCGGGAGGTCTCCAGCACGTTGGCCTTGTCCACACTGGACACCTTGCTCCGGCGCAGACGGGCCATCTCAAAGGCCCGGCGGCCGATGCGCTCGATCTCCTGTTCGGAGTAGGCCATCAAATCGGTGGCCTCCATGCCCCGGTCTTCAGTCTGATATTTGTCCCGCTTACCGAAATAAATGCCCCCGGTGAGCTCCCGGACCATCAGCAGGTCGATGCCCTTCTCCGCCGTCTCCTTTTTCAGCGGACAAGCCTCCGCCAGGGCGGGGCGCAGGGCGGCGGGGCGCAGGTTGGCGTACAGCCCCAGGTCCTTGCGGATGGCCAGCAGGGCGGTCTCCGGGCGCTGCTCGGCGGGCTTGTCGCTGCCCCACTTGGGGCCGCCCACCGCGCCCAGCAGCACCGCGTCGCAGGATTTGCACTTTTCCGCGGTGCCGTCGGGGTAGCTCACGCCCACCGCGTCGGTGGCGCAGCCGCCCAGCAGCACGTCCACGTATTCAAAGGTGTGGCCGAATTTCTCCCCCACCTTGTCGATGACCTTTACCGTCTCGTTGACGATCTCCGGGCCGATGCCGTCGCCCCGGATCAGCGCGATTTTATAATTCATTTCGCCACACCTCTCGCCTTCAGCGACTTCAGCAGTCCGCCGTTCTCGATGATGCCGTTGATGAACTCCGGGAAGGGCGCGGACTGGAACTTCGCCCCGGTGGTCTCGTTGACGATCACGCCGGTCTGGAAGTCCACAGACACCACGTCCCCGGCATTGATCCCATCCACCGCCTCAGGGCATTCCAGAATGGGAAAGCCAATATTGATGGAATTCCGGTAAAAAATGCGGGCGAAACTCTTGGCGATGACACACTTCACGCCGCAGGCCTTGATGGCCAGCGGGGCGTGCTCCCGGGAGGAGCCGCAGCCGAAGTTGTTACCGCCCACCACGATGTCGCCCGACTCCACCGTGGAGGCAAAATCGGCGTCGATGTCCTCCATGCAGTGGGCGGCCAGGGACTTCTCGTCCGGGGCGTTGAGGTACCGGGCGGGAATGATGACGTCGGTATCCACATTGTCGCCGTATTTATAAATTTTCATGTTGATTCCCCTCTCTTAAAGCGTCGCCGGATCGGTGACCACGCCGGTGACGGCGGACGCCGCGGCCACGGCGGGACTGGCTAAAATAATCATGGAGCTGGTGGGCCCCATGCGGCCCACAAAGTTGCGGTTGGTGGTGGATATGGCCCACTCATCGTCGCTGAGCACGCCCATGTGCCCGCCCAGGCACGGCCCGCAGGTGGGGGTGGACACCACCGCGCCCGCGTGGATGAAGTCGGCCACCAGGCCCTCCTCCATGGCGTCCAGGTAGATCTGCTGGGTGGCGGGAATGACGATGCACCGCACCCCGTCCGCCACCTTGCGGCCCTTGAGGATGGCGGCGGCCTCCCGCAGGTCCTTCAGCCGCCCGTTGGTGCAGGAGCCGATGACCACTTGCTGGATGGGCTTGCCCGCCGCCTCGTCCACGCTCTTGGTGTTGGAGGGCAGGTGAGGGAACGCCACCGTGGGCCGCAGGGCGGACAGGTCAATGGTAACCTCCTGCGTATATTCCGCGTCCGGGTCGGCCTGGAACGCCTGCCACTCCCGGTTCACGCGGCCCTTTAGGTAGGCGATGGTCTTGTCGTCCACCGGGAAAATGCCGTTCTTGGCTCCGGCCTCGATGGCCATGTTGCAGATGGTGAAACGGTCGTCCATCTCCAGAGAGGCGACCCCGTCCCCCACAAACTCCAGGGACTGGTACAGCGCTCCGTCCACCCCGATCATGCCGATGAGGTGGAGGATCACGTCTTTGCCGCTGACATACCGGCCAAGCCTTCCCTTCAACTCCACCTTGATAGCGGAGGGAGCCTTGAACCAGGCAAGGCCCGTAGCCATGCCCGCAGCCATATCGGTGGAGCCCACGCCGGTGGAGAAGGCCCCCAGCGCACCGTAGGTGCAGGTGTGGGAATCGGCCCCGATGATGACCTCGCCGGGGGCGGCCAAGCCCTTCTCCGGCACCAGGGCGTGCTCGATGCCCATCTGGCCCACGTCGTAGAAATGGGTGATGGCGTGCTCCCTGGCAAACTCCCGGCAGGCGGCGCACAGCTGGGCGGATTTGATGTCCTTGCAGGGGGTGGAGTGGTCCAGCACGATGGCGGTCTTGTCCCGGTCGAACACTGACGACAGTCCCGCCTTTTTAAATTCCGTGATAGCCACCGGAGTGGTGATGTCGTTGCCCAGCACCAGATCCAGCCTGCCCTCAATGAGCTGTCCTGCCTCCACCCGGTCCAGCCCGGCGGAGCGGGCCAAAATCTTCTGTGTCATGGTCATGCCCATGAAAAATTCCTCCTCGCTTAAATTTTGTGCACTCATTATGCCAAAACTGTTCGAGAAACAATGTAAACTGTGATACATTCAAGCGAAAGAACAGGAGGCGTACGCCATGGCAGACTGGAATCTCCTGACCGAGGGCCGCAGCCCCCGGAACTACCGGGCCGGACAGATGGTCTATCTCCAGGGAACCCGCCCGGAATGCTTCTATTATCTGGTTTCCGGCTCGGTGCGCAGCTTCATCAGCTCCAGCACCGGAGAGGAGCGGGTGCTGACCGTCCACCGCTCCGGGGATTTGATGGGTGAGGCATCCTTTTTCGACAGCTGTCCCCGTGTCACCTCTGCCACGGCGCTGGAGGACTGTCAAATCCTGACCATCGACCGCACGCAGCTGGACGCCGCTTTCCAGCGCCACCCGGAGCTGGCCCTGCCCATGCTCCAGCACCTGGCCCGCACGGTGCGAATGCTGTCCGACCATGTGGGGTCCTCCTCCCTGCCCGCCCAGCAGCGGGTGGCGCGCTGGCTTCTGTCACAGGCCTCGGAGGGACGCGGCGCTCTCAAAGCCACCCACGAGGGCATCGGTCAGGCGGTGGGACTTTCACGGGTGACGGTAAGCCGGGCGCTGGGGGAGCTGTCCGCCCAGGAGCTGGTGCGGCTGGGGTATCGCTCCGTCACCGTCCTGGACCGGGACGGACTGGAGGCGCTGGCTTTTGAGGCATGAGTCAACTGCCCCAACGCGATACTGCAACACCAAAATCGCACATATGATTGCACTGGGACGGAAAGTTTGATATAATCCAAACACTGCCACTGCCCGCCTTTGCGGCGTGAAAGCGGCAAAACGGTGCGAACCATTTAAGGAGAGGAGTCATATTTATGAAGGTTCTGATGCTCAACGGAAGTCCCCGCGCCGGGGGCAACACCTCCATCGCGCTGCGAGAGATGGAGCAGATTTTCCAGGCTGAGGGCGTCGAAACGGAGCTCATCCAGGTAGGAAACCAGAATATCCGCAGCTGTGTGGCCTGCGGCGGGTGCGCCAAGCTGGGAAAATGCGCGTTCGATGACCTGGTCAACCAGCTCGCCCCCAAATTCGAGGCCAGCGACGGCCTTGTGGTGGGCAGCCCGGTGTATTACGCCTCCGCCAACGCCACCTTGGTGGCGCTGCTGACCCGGTTGTTCTACAGCACACCATTTGACAAGACCATGAAGGTGGGGGCCAGCGTTGTGGCAGCCCGCCGGGGCGGTCTGTCCGCCGCCTTTGACGAACTGAACAAGTTCTTCACCATCTCCGGGATGCCGGTGGCCTCCAGCCAGTATTGGAACAGCGTCCACGGCAGGCTGCCTGGAGAGGCCGCTCAGGACGCGGAGGGCCTGCAAACCATGCGCGCCCTGGCCCGCAACATGGCGTTTTTGATGAAGAGCATCGCCCTGGGCCGCGAAAAATACGGTTTGCCGGAAAAGGAAGCCCGTCAGCCCACCAATTTCATCCGGTAACCGGGACAAATACACAGGAAATGAGGACATCATATGCTGTTCGTAGAATACCCGAAATGCACCACCTGCCAAAAAGCCGGAAAGTGGCTGGAAGCAAAAGGCGCGGCCTTCGAGAGACGGCACATCAAAGAAAACAATCCCACCGTGGATGAGCTGAAGCTCTGGCACGCGCGCAGCGGCCTGCCGCTGAAAAAATTTTTTAATACCAGCGGGCTGCTGTATAAAGAGCTGAAATTGAAAGACAAGCTGCCCGCCATGAGCGAGGAAGATCAGTTCGCGCTTTTGGCGTCGGACGGAATGCTGGTCAAGCGGCCCATCCTGGTGGGCGGGGACTTTGTACTGGTGGGCTTCCGGGAGGCGGCGTGGGAGGCCGCTCTGGAACGGACCTGATTCTCAATGATCCAAAAAAGAAACCTGCCTTCTGATTCCCTCAAAAGGCAGGTTTTTGATGTAAGCCGGCGGACACAGCTTGGTTTTTATGGGGCTCAGCCCAGCAGGCCGGCGGCTGTCACGGCATTCTCAAAGCTCTGACGGGCGCTCTCCTCCGAGGTGGGCATGGTAGGCAGGTAGGGATCGCCCATGTCCCGGCCTCTCAGCTCACCCATAGCCTTTGCTCCCAAAAGTCAGGATGCCCATCACCCCGCCCTCAATAACATAAGCCTGGACTCGTCAATCAATTCGTCCCGGTCAGTGGGGTCAGGATGGGGACGATGACTCCCTTGATGGAACCGGTATTCATATGTTTCCCCTTCTCTACTTACGCCCGGTCATAGGCGTCCTGCATCGCTTGACGGCAGAATACGGCGTTCTCCGGCGTTGTGTTCTCCAGAGTTGCAAAGATATAGGGCTTTTCCGTTTTGACAAATTTCATCACCCCGGAATAGTCCATCTCTCCGGTGCCCGCTCCCACAGATTTAAGGCCGTAGCCCTCGCCAGGGGTGCGTACAAAGTCCTTCAGATGGATCATAGCAATGTCCGGCCCCAGCAGCTCGATGGCCTGGGCGAACAACTCCTCCCTCCTGTCCACATTGTCCAAATCCAGCATGTTCACCGGGTCGAAGAGCACCTTCAAATTGTGGCTGCCGATCTCGTCCAGCACCCGGCGGCAGCTTACAGGGTCATAGACGCTGTGCCGGGCCACCGGCTCGATGGCAAAGGTGACGCCGTACTGCTCCGCGCAGCGCACCACGGGCTTCAGCCGCTCAATGAACAGGGACAGTGTCTTTTCATCCCGGCACTCAGGGCAGAATTTGTACGCCTCGTTGGGCGCGCCCGTCTCGGTGCCCACCATGCCGCAGCCCAGCAGAGAGGCAAAGCGGATGTGGGCGTAGTACTTCTCATAGGCATCTTTCAGGTAGGCCTCGCTGGGATTCAGAAGATTCAGATAATTGCCCAGCACGGCAATATCGATACCGTTTTCCGCAAAGGCCTTTTTCAGATAGATGGCGTAGCCCGGCGTGAGAGCGGACGCGGTGCAGGGCACGTCCTTCATCAGCTTGCTCAGGGCCAGGTGGGAGCAGGTATAGCCCTTTTCCCGCACCACAGGCAGGAGCTTTTCCAGGGGAAGCTTTTCAGCATCGTGAAGCCGGAGACCGAGTTGAATCATAGGGACACCTCCTTAAATAATGGGCGTTGGGTTGAACATACAGATATTGCTGTGGAAGCCGCACTGATCGGACAAGCGGTCCGGATAGGGCGGGCAGGTCATGGACCGTCCACGGCCACATTGTCGATGTCTTTGGTTTGGATCACGTCCGCTATTCATCACCCCCGCAGCCGTTCGCACACCGCCATTATGCAGGCGGTGCCATGCTGATTGTCTGTCATCTGCTTCCCGCTGAGAGATCATGATCGGGCGTTCCCGTCCGGTTGGCCACCACCTGTAAGAACATTTTAGTCCCTGCGGCCTGATAACGCAAGAGGCAGTCCACCGCTTTTTTCAGCAGTTCCGCCAACTCTCCCGCTCAGGACGCACGGTCTGGACCAGCCCGTACACGTCGCACAGAGCCATCAGGAACCAGCCCCGCCGGGACGGGGCACCGACTCCGTTTTCACCGGCTCCAAAGGGCATGGTTCTATTTTACCAAGGCCCAGCAGATCCTGCAACAGGCTTTTCATTTTCCCTGCCAAAGCAACAGCTCCAGTCTGGTTTCCCCGAGAAAGCGTCCTGACCGGCGTACCTGCGGCCCAGCGCAGGCACTGCTGCAACCTGCTGCCTGCCCAGTCCTACTATTACTCCCGAATTAGAACATAGGAAATCTGGTTATGTTGAAAGAAAGCGGAGACCTTATCAGAGCAATGTTGAAAGGTACGCATGAAGGAAGCTGTTTTATGGCGGATATCGTATTTGGTCCGAGGTA
>CAJULJ010000039.1 GCA_910587395.1 uncultured Oscillospiraceae bacterium
AAAACTACAAAATTTCTTCGGCGTTTTCTTACAATTTCAAATTGGCGTTGACAGAATAAGAAAGCGTATGTCCACATAGAGGCATGGCGCAACCGGCCCTTGCAGGGCGGGCGGTATCCTTACGTTTATGTGGATGGGATTTATTTGCGGCGGAACTGGGGCGGAGAGTTTGAAAATGTTGCGATCATGGTGGCGATTGCAGTAAATGAGGACGGATACCGTGAGGTTTTAGGCACCGCTGAAAGCATGAAAGAGGACAAGGCCAGCTGGGTCAGCTTCTTTCAGTGGCTTCGGGGCCGTGGCCTGGATGGCGTAAAACTCATCGTAGGGGACAAATGTCTGGGTATGCTGGAAGCCGTTGGAGAAGTGTTCCCGGAGGCCAAATATCAGCGCCGTACCGCCCACTTTTACCGCAATGTGTTTTCTGTTGTGCCCCGCTCCAAGGTGAAGTTGGTGGCCAAGATGTTCAAGGCAATCCATGCCCAGGAGAGCAAGAAGGCTGCCCGTGAAAAGGCTGCAATCACTGGTTTTCTGTTTCGTCTCCTTTGTATCTCTCCGCTGCCTGAGGTGACTTTTCGCAGGATTTCACCCCAAATTCACCCTAAGCCCTCACCCCAGCGCCGACACCCGAAAAAGGGCGCTTTTTTAATGCTCTGGCGGGCCTGGATGGGCGCGGGGGCTGTACATGAACAGAAAAGCAGGGAGGCCCGGCGCGGCCTCCCTGCTCCCAAAAGAATATGCCCCGGCTCTCCCTTCCCCGGACGCTCATCAGGTGTCCGGGGTTTCCTTTTTCGCAGGGATGCACTCGACCTTCCCAGTGGTCATCAAATCTCGGTTCCGTCTGGGAGTGTAAATCGAATCTCAACCTGACACCCCAAAGCCCCAGCCAGCGCCAGAATATCCTTCTCGGTAAAGTTCCCCCGTGTCATTTTGTTGGATAGGTTCTGCCGGGTCTGCCCAGAGGCTTCAGCGATATCCCCCATCGTTTTGTTCTGGCGCTTCATAATCAGCCGTATCTTTTCGGCCACCGTGATGTTCATGGCGTCACCTCCTATAATTACTATACACTAATTCGTGCTATTTGTCAAAAGAATTTTTCAAAATTCACAAAAAAATGTAAATATATATTGACAAACGACACGAGTTAGCGTAATATAGGACTTGTAAGGCAGGGGCGGCCAGCCCCTTTACGTTTTGAGAACCGGAAGAGAGTCAGGATATGGCTGCTACGCGCAATGCTTTGGGCCATCCCTTTTTGCAGCTGTCTGCAATTTCGCTTGTCCATAGTTTCCGGAAAACGCAGCCATGTCATGTCGTGGACAGTGGTAATGACTCGACCGCTAATATGGAGCGGTACAATATAACTTAAAAATACGTTCAGATCCGTTTCATCCGGAAAAAGACTCTGGCATGAAATTGGAACCTAGTCCCAGATACGCCGGTATACGCCATAGGGGAAGATCCGGCTCTCTTTTCTGTCCTGACCCAACGCCGTCAGGTAAACTTTCAGCTTGGGCTCTGTGCCGGAGGGCCGGACCACCGCCTCCTGCCCCCTGGTCAGGAAAAAGCGGAGCACATTGGAACGCGGCAGCCCCGTAGGATCGTTCTGGTAATCCACGATTTTTTCCACGGCGTATCCTTCCACCTCCCTGGGCGGCTGTTCCCGCAGCTTCTGGATCAGCCCCCGCCATTTGGGACAATCCCTCCGCTCCCTCAAAGGAGAAGGGCAACAGGCGGCTTTCATAGAATCCGCAGGCGCGGTACAACTCCTCCAACACTTCCAGCAAAGTCTTTCCCTGCGCCTTGTACCACACGAACATCTCGCAGATCAGAAGCGACGCGTTTACGGCGTCCTTGTCCCGGACAAAGCTGCCGCTTAAATAGCCGTAACTTTCCTCAAAGCCGAATATATACCGCTCCGCCTCGCCCGCCTGTTCCAGCAGGCCGATCTGCTCCCCAATGAATTTAAAGCCGGTCAGCACATCCCGAAGTTCCACGCCGCAGCGCTCCGCTACCTTGACCGCCATGGGTGTGGTCACGATGGTCTTCACCGCCACCGGATCTTCCGGCAAAAGCGATCCTGGATTGCCGCCGGATCCGTTTCCACAGCCTGGAGTTCATTAAAAAGCTCCGGCTCCTCACAGGTCCTCTCCGTCCACAGGCGGTATCGCTTCATCCAGTCCATGTCCGGCTTCCTTTTCTATGATCTCACTCAGCCGCTCGGATGACCTCTCCCAAGAAAACCGCTTCACATTTTCATAGCCGGCCTGCGTCAACTCCGCCGCCAGCTCCCGGTTTGTCAGCAGCTTCCACATTCCCTCTGCGATGGAGCTTTCGTCATAGGGGTTCACATACAGCGCGCCCTTGCCCCCCCACCTCCGGGAGGGCGGAGTAATCGCTGGCCAGCACCGGAACGCCGCAGCTCTGTGCCTCCAAAACCGGGATTCCGAAGCCCTCGTACAGGGTGGGAAATGTGAACAGGCTGGCCGCCGAGTAGAGCGCCGGCATATCCCCATCCGGCACAAATCCAACAAACCGAACCGCTTCCCGGTGTTTCAGCCTCCTCAGGGCTTTCTCCCTATCAAATTTCCAGCCCTGCTCCCCGGCCACAACCAGCTGATGGGGAATCCCTCCGCGCTCTTTCAACCCATCGAAGGCCTTCAGCAGACGCATCAGGTTCTTTCGTGGATTGGAGTTCCCTACGAACAATATGAACCGCTCCGGCAGGCCGTACTTCTTTCGCAGCTCCTCCAGCCGCTCTCAGGTGGTTTCCCGTGCCAAAGCAGGCGAGCAGGTGCAGGGAACAATGTGAATCTTCTCCGGAGGCAGGTGCCACAGCTCCACCATTTCTTTTCTGGTGAACTCCGAAATTGCCAGAAAAAAATCCGCCCGCCGCCTGACATAGCAGTATTGAAGCCGCCACAGGAAAACTCTGGAGCGCTGGTACACCTCCGGCATCCGATAGACGGCCAGGTCGGTGATAAGCGGAATCAAAGTGCAGCTTTTCGGCAGAAAAAACGGGCATTTGGAATCGGTGGTCAGCAGCACCGCGTTCCGGCAGCAGCGCCGTCCCATAGCAAATGACTGAAAGAGAATCCGGCGAAAGCCCTGATCGTAATTCCACGGCATACGAATGAGTTCACATTGCCCAGCATTTTGGCTGTATGCAGAAGGTGTAAATACTCCGCCCGGCTCAACTCCGGCTGCGGGACTTTTTTCTCTTTGATTTTTCCTGCCAGTTGGTATTCCCGGTGACCGATATAGTCCAGATATGAATTTGCCGCCGAGAGGAACGCGTTGACCGATCCCGGTGCATAGCCGTCCCGGAGCAGTTTTTCCTGCCAGTTTTTCATGGTATCGGACCGAATCACTTTGTCCTCCGGCAGATCCTGATAAAACCGCTGCAGCTTCCTCTGATAAAACTGAACGGCTCCCTCAGCACGGTTCAGCTCTCTATAGGCGGTGAGAAACCTCTGGATATCCGCTTGGGAGACTGGTACGCCTTCTGTTGCAATCCTGTTCCGCCTATGGTATGATGCTATGGATTCAAAAAGAATTTGAGTGGAAGATTTTTTTGTGGTTCAGCTTGATCTCAAAATATGTATTCCGTCTTATTTGGCGGCTAAAATATTAACCCAAGCCGCTCCAATTGCCGGGCGTGCTCCATACCGGTGGAAATCAGATAAACTCGAGTGGTTTCGATGCTGGAATGCCCCAAAACATCGGCCAGCTTTGCCACATCCTTATAAATGCGATAGAATGTCCGGGCAAACAGGTGCCGCAGGTTGTGGGGAAACACCTTTGATGGGGCCACCCCCGCCTTATTGCACAACCCCTTCATCTCGGCCCAGATCTGCCGGCGGGTCAAGCCCTTTCCGTTTCTGGTGAGAAATATCTCGCCGGAGACGATTTTTTGTCTTCTGGCGTACTTTTGCAGCTTCCGGCACAACTTGCCGGGCAGCAGGATGATCCGTATCTTTCCTTTTAATGATACCTCCGCCCGGCCCGCCTGCACCGCTTCCGCTGTGATGTGCTTCACCTCGCTGACCCGGATACCTGTGGCACAGATTACTTCCATCAGCAGGGCCAGGCGCTCTTTCCCGGAGCTGTCGGCGGTCTCTACGAGCCGTTTGTACTCCTCCTTTGTCAGGTTTTTGTCCGCCCGCCGGAACAGTCTGCGCTGGATTTTCAAATACTTTACCCGGCAGTCCTCCCAGCCCAGAAATCGGAAAAATTTGTTCACGGCGGACAGCTTGCCGTTGATCGTCTCCGGCCGGAAGCCCTCCGCTTTCAGATGCTCCTTCCAGCTTGCCGTCAGCTCTTTGTTGATCTCCCTCTCCCCTGCCCACACTGCAAAAATCCGAATATCCCGCAGATATTTCTCAATGGTCCCCTGCTCCCGTTCTTCTTCACGAAGAAACCCGCGAAACACTGCAAACTGCTCTCCTGTAATGATATGTTTCCCCATAATAAAACTCCTATCCGGCAAATAATACCTCCATTTTACCGGATAGGAGTCTTTTATGCAAATGTTTGGCCTCCATAGTCACAGCGCCCACACGGGATGGGCTGCCCCTTCTTGTTGTAGGTGCTGATAGAAGTGCTGGCAGTTAACACACAGCGGGGTTTCGAGGTCAACTGCGTCTGATAGAGCACTTTTCGCTCCTTCTCGGTCATTTTTGTTATCCTCCTTGCATAGCCGGCAGGAGGATAATACCCTCGCTGCTGCTCACGAAAACCGTTCCGACGGCACACCGTTGGAGGGCGTCTTCTTCCGGCTGGCGAAGATTGAGGACGGCCACTCCGTAGACGAGCTCGAAACGGACGCCACAGGCCGAGCCGTCCTGGATAGTGTCTACACAAGATAGAGGGATTGTGGCAGAATGGGAGCATCTGAAAAGACAGGGGCAATCAGGATATGTCCAGGGCAAAGGGGGCTTAACACCAAAATACATCTGGCCGTGGATGCGAATGGTATGCCAGTCCGAGTCCTTGTTACAGAATGCACCTAGTGATTTTGCGGGTTTCTTAAAGGAGGTACCTTCGGCGCTTGTAATTATTACAGATAGAAGAGACGGTTCCTCATGATACTGGACAAGGAGGACTGTGCGTGAAATCAGAATTTCTGAAAGCGCCACGCCAGCGGCCTACAGATTGACAGCAAAAATAAACAATGATAAGATATTCTCAAGACACAAATCGTCCCTTTTGAGGGAGGTGAGCCGCCATAAACAATATTCGGAGACAGCTTCTCGTCTGCGCCGCCATAGCGGCTGTTTTGGTGCCGCTGTTTATCACCATTTACCTGTTGTTCTGGAGCTCCAGCGACTTGTCCGCCAGCCAGACGGGCAATCAGCGGGTGTTCGGCGCCACCTACATGACCATGAACAACCCCTATTACCATGTGCTGGACGCTCAGCTCCGGGCGGGCATCGAGGCTCGGGGAGACGTGCTCCTGACCCGGGACGCCGCCATGGACCAGCAGCGGCAGAATCAGGAGATTCAGGAGCTGATAGACGCGGGCGTTTCCGCCATTTTCATGACCCCGGTGGAATGGGACACCTCAAAAGAGGGTGTCCAGATCGCTGCCTCAGCGGGCGTGCCCGTCATCGTGGTGGATGCCCTGGTTCAGGATGGCTCACTGGCCGCCTGCTCCGTCGTATCGGACAACTATCAGGCGGGGGTGCTGTGCGCCCAGCACCTGCTGTCCGTCCGGGACAGCGCGAAAATCCTTCTCCTGGAACACATCAGCGCCCAGTCGGCGGCGGAGCGTATTCAGGGCTTCAAGGACACCATTATGGGGCACGAGGGCTTTGAGATTCTGGGCTCCGGCGAATCCGACGGACAGATCGAAAACGCCATGCCGGTGATGGAGGAGCTGCTGAGGCAGTATCCTGAGGCCGACACCCTGATGGCGCTGAACGACCCCAGCGCCTTCGGCGGTCTGGCCGCCATCCAGGGGGCGGGGTTGTCTGACCGTTTCCTGGTATACGGCGTGGACGGCTCCCCTGAGGGGAAGGCCCTGGTGAGCGACCGCTTCATGACCGCCACCTGCGCTCAATTTCCCTACAAAGTCGCGGAAGAAGCGGTGGCACAGGCGTATCAGGCCATTGAGGGCGGCTGTGAGCGGCGCGAGGTCATCGTGCCCGTGGAGCTTTTGACCGCGGACAATGTGGACCAGTACGGAACGGACGGGTGGCAGTGATGAAAAACGAACGGGAGCTGACCTGCACCGCGGCCGTGATGTTCGCGCTGAATTTTTCCATCATCCTTTTTTATTCCCTTATCTGCCTGACCACCACCTTCCGGCTGTGCGGCAGCCTTGGGGCCTATGACTTTCTGGCCTCGGTGCGGCAGGTGCCCCGGTATCCCTGGCAGATGCTGGTTCAATCCCTCAGCCTGTACGCCCTGCTGTGCGTGCTGAGCCTGTTCAAGAGCCTGCGTTCCCCACAGCGGTTTGCCCTGCGCATGGCCGTGTGCGTGACGGAAATCGCTCTGTGCGCTGGAATTATCTTCTCCCTGGATTTCTACTACAGCGGCATAGCGCTGCTGGTGCTGGCCGATCTGGTGCACTATGTCCAGAGCAGCAAAATGCGGCTGTGCTTCATTATCGTACTCAGCCTGCTGTTTGCCTTTGGGCGGTATGAGATCGTGGCCCGGCCCGCCGGTAGTATTGCCTTCAACGCCTATCTCAGCTACTATAACCAGACGGCCCAGAGCTGGTTCACCAGCCTGGAGAGCTTCATGGTCTGTCTGAATATCCTGATGTTCGTCCTGTTCATGATTTTGCTGTTCACCGGCCAGAAGGACGAGAATACCCGCATCCGCAGGCTGAACGAGCAGCTCAATCAGGCCAACGACCAGCTGCGGGACTATGCGGTGAACATGGAGCGCATGACGGAAATGCGGGAGCGCAACCGCTTGGCCCGGGAGATTCACGACACCCTGGGCCATACCCTCACAGGCATCATTATGGGGGCGGACGCGGGGCTGGCCCTGTTCGACGCCGCCCCGGAGGAGTCCAAAAAACGCATCCAGGTGGTGGCCCAGTCCGCGAGGGACGGGCTCACAGACGTGCGCCGGTCCATCAAGGCCCTGCGGCCCGACGCGCTGGAGCGCTCCTCCCTGGCGGAGGCGCTGGAGGAGCTGGTGAAAAATTTCTGTATGACGACCTCCGCCAAGGTCGCCTACAGCCAGGAGGCGGGACCGCTGAAATTGGCCGCTGACGAGGAGGACACGCTGTACCGGGCGGTGCAGGAGGGGCTGACCAACGCCGTCCGTCATGGGCACGCCGGCCAGATCGACATCCGCCTGACCCGAAAGGGCGATGTGGTCACCGTCAGCATCCGGGACAACGGCTTGGGATGCGCGGAACCGGAGGAGGGCTTCGGCCTGCGCCATATGAGGGAACGGCTGGAGCTGCTGGGCGGCGCCTTGACCTGCGGGAACCTGGACAAGGACGCGGCGGACGGGTACACGGGCTTTTTTATCACTGTGGATCTGCCCGTCCGGAGCAGAAAGGAGGAGTAAGCCATGATTAAAGTATTGATCGTGGACGATCAGGAGCTGTTCCGGGAAAGCTTGAAGGTGGTGCTCAGCGTCAGCGGGAGCATCCAGGTATCCGACGCGGTATCCAGCGTGGCGGAGGCCCTGAAAAGCGCAGCACGGGACCGGCCGGACGTGGTGCTGATGGACGTGCGTATGCCGGGAATGGACGGTGTGGAGGGCGCCCGGCTGTTCAAGGAGCGCTGGTCCGAGGTAAAGGTCATCGTACTGACCACCTTTGACGACGATGAATATGTGTTCGGGGCGCTGAAGAACGGGGCCAGCGGATATCTGCTGAAGGGGAGCAGCATTTCCGAGCTGTCCGAGGCCATCCAGATTGCCCACGGCGGCGGGGCCATGATCAACCCCACCGTGGCCACCAAGGTGATCCGCCAATTTTCCAACATGGCCAAGGGCTCCTCGCGGCTTCAGGTGAATGAGGAGGCCGCCCGGGACGTCAGCAAAAACGAATGGCAGATCATCCGCACCGTGGGCAGCGGAATGTCCAACAAGGAGATTGCCCAGGAGCTGTGCCTGTCCGAGGGGACGGTGCGCAACTCCATCAGCAATATCCTGTTCAAGCTGGGCCTCCGGGACCGCACCCAGCTGGCCATCTGGGCGGTGCAGACCGGGGCGGTGGACCGTCTGTTATGAGAGGCCATATGTGGAAACGGGCCGAGGCTGTGCTGCTGGCCCTGGCGCTGTGTCTCGGCCTGACCGGGTGCGGCGGGAGCGGGGATACGGTAATCACCATCGGCGTGTACGCGGGCAGCTACTGGGACACCCCCAACGGGGACTGCTACCAGATTTTAGACCACGCCATTGCGCTCTTTGAGGCGGACCACCCCGGCGTCCAGGTGAAGTACGTCAGCGGCATCCCCACCGACGCCTACAGCGAGTGGCTGGCGGAGCAGATTTTGAAGGGCACCGAGCCGGATTTGTACTTCGTGCTTCCCGAGGACTTTGACCTGCTGGTATCCTCCGGCGCGCTGGCGAACCTGGACGAGCGGATCGCCGGGGACCCGGAGTTCGACGCCTCCCTCTATTACGAGCCCTGCCTGCGCTCCGGACAGGCCAACGGGAGCCAGTATGCCCTGCCCCACGAGAGCGTACCCACCATCATGTTCGTGAACAAGACCCTGCTGGAGGACAACGGCATTGAAATGCCGGACAACGACTGGACCTGGGACGATTTTTACGACATCTGCGCCCGGATCACCGATGTGGACAGCCGCCGGTTCGGCGTGTATGATTACACCTGGCTCAACGCTTTGTACTCCAACGGCGCGGCCCTGTTCTCCGAGGATGGGCGGAGCTGCTACCTAGCCGACGAGGGCGTTCAGCAGGCCGTCCAGTTCGCCCGGAGATTGAATGAGCTCAACGGCGGTTATACCGTCAGCGGCCGGGACTTCGACATGGGCCGGGTGGCCTTCCGGCCCTTCCTCTATTCGGAGTACCGGGCCTATCAGCCCTATCCCTGGCGGCTGAAGAAATACTCCGCCTTCCAATGGGACTGCATCAGTATGCCCGCCGGCCCCTCCGGCTCCAACGTGTCTGAGCTGCACACCATGATGTTGGGCGTGAACGCCCGCACCCGCCACGGGGAGCTGGCCTGGGATCTGTGCAAGCTGCTGTCCATGGACGAGAGCGTGCAGAAGGAGCTGTATGCCTACTCCCACGGAATCTCACCCCTGCCCTCCATCGCGGAGGACGGCGGGCTGCTGGCCCAGCTCCACCAGGATGTCCCCGAGGGAGGCGGTTTTTCCCCCGAGGTTATCCACCACATTATGAGCAGCGCCGTGGTGGTCCCCCGGTTCGGCGCTTACAGCCAGGCCATGATCATGGCGGAGAGCGCGGTTCAGGAGACCGCCGGCGGCCAGGCCGGACAGAGCAGGATGCTCACCGCCCAGCGGGAGATCAATGTTTTTCTCAGCAAACCATAAAAGCTGACGGGGCGTGGCCCTGCCTGGAGATCCAGGCAGGGCCGCGTTTTGCGTTTTGCACAAAAGCCGGCCGCTCAATTTGCCAAAATCAGCAGCAAAGTCGCCAAAGCGAGAAACTCGTGACAAATGTAATCCGTAACTTATGACAGATAGCACCTGCGCAAAGGCAGGTGCTTTTGTACAATACAGACAGTTTTTGAGCGAGGCCAAAGGAGAAACCGGAGGTGTGCGCGGATGCGGGCTTATTCCATCGTTTTTCTGGACATTGACGGGACGCTGCTGGACTCCCATCACCAGGTCATGCCTCAGACCAGGCTGCTGCTGAACCGGCTGGAACGGCGCGGCGTGCCCATCGTCCTGTGCTCCGCCCGCTCGCCGGGCGGGGTGGAGCTGGTGTCCAGGCAGGCCGGACTGCACAGCCCCGTGGTGTGCTACGTGGGCGGTCTGGTCTCCGCCTCCGACGGCTCCATCCTGCGGGATGTGGGGATCGAGCCCTCACTGGCTGTCCGTTTCAAGAAGTTTGCGGCGGAGCAACATCCCGGCGTGGTGGTCAGCGCCTATCTGTACGACGTGTGGCTGACGGACGACCCCGGCAGCCCCGCCGTCCAGCGGGAGGCCCGCATCTCCCAGTGCACGCCGGTCAAGGGAACGCTGGAGCTGGCGGCGCAGACTGCGTCCCACGTTCACAAGCTGCTGTGCATCGGGGACTCCAAGCGGGTGCTGGCCCTGCAAAACGAGGCCGCCCAGCGTTTCCCGCAGCTGGTGTTTCTCCGTTCCGGCGCCACCTATCTGGAGGTGCTGCCCCCGGAGAGCTCCAAGCGCGCGGCGGCGGAGGCGCTCCACAACCGCTATGGCGCGCGCCGGGAGGAGACGGTGGCCTTCGGCGACAGCTTTGTGGATATGGATATGCTGCGGTACGCCGGGCTGGGCGTGGCCATGGGGAACGCCCCCGGCCCGGTGAAGGAGGCGGCGGACCGGGTGACGGCCTCCAACGATGAGGAGGGCATCTATATCACGCTGAAAAGCCTGAAATTCAAAGCGCCGCGGCTGAACCCCATGGAGGAGAAATCGAGAAAGGAAGATGGAGATGAAGCGCTCTGAAATCAACGCGGCGCTGAAAGAGCTGGAGGCCATGGCCCAGCGGTACCGGTTTTCCCTGCCGCCCTTCTGCCATTTCACTCCGGAGGAGTGGCAGTCCAAGGGCCATGAGTACGACGAGGTCCGGGACAATATGCTGGGCTGGGACATTACCGACTATGGGATGGGGGACTTCGACAAGATGGGCTTTTCCCTCATCACCATCCGCAACGGCAACCTGAAGATGCGGGACAAATACGCCAAGACCTATGCGGAAAAGCTGCTGTACTTGAAGGAGGGCCAGTATTCCCCCATGCACTTCCACTGGTCCAAGATGGAGGACATCATCAACCGGGGCGGCGGGAACGTGCTCATCCGGGTGTACAACGCCACCCCAGAGGAGGGGCTGGACAAGGTGAGCGATGTCAGCGTCCATGTGGACGGCCGGACGATGACGGTGCCCGCCGGCGCCCAGGTGCGGCTGACTCCCGGCGAGAGCATCTCCATCTATCCATATCTCTACCACGATTTTGAGGTGGAGCCCGGCTCCGGCCCGGTGCTGCTGGGCGAGGTGAGCCAGTGCAACGACGACAACACGGACAACCGGTTTTACGAGAAGCTGGGCCGCTTCCCGGCCATTGAGGAGGATGAGCTCCCCTACCGGTTGCTGTGCAATGAATATCCCCCAGCGAAGGACGAAATCCGAGGAGGTTGAGTATGGACGATTCTTTGATTCTCCAGATGCGCGAGATCACCAAGGTGTTCCCCGGTGTGCGCGCCCTTGACGGCGTGACGCTGAAGGTGCGGCGGGGTGAGATCCACTCCATCTGCGGCGAAAACGGCGCGGGAAAATCCACCTTGATGAAGGTTTTGTCCGGCGTCTATCCCTACGGCTCCTATGAGGGCCAGATCATCTACATGGGAAAAGAGGCCATGTTCAAAAACATCAAGGAGTCGGAGCACGCCGGCATCGTCATCATCCACCAGGAGCTGACCATGATCCCCGAGCTGTCCATCGCCGAAAACATTTTCATGGGCAACGAGGTGGTCAAAAACGGGCTCATCGACTGGGACGCGGCCCGGCAGCGCACCGTGGAGCTGCTGGAGCGGGTGGGGCTGAACCTGGACCCAGACACCCCCATCAAAAATCTGGGCGTGGGCCAGCAGCAGCTGGTGGAAATCGCCAAGGCGCTGTCCAAAAACGTCAAGCTGCTGATTCTGGACGAACCCACCTCCGCGCTGAACGAGGCCGATTCCGCTAACCTGCTGGAGCTGATGCGGGGTTTGAAGAGCAAGGACATCACCTGCATCATGATCTCCCACAAGCTCAACGAGATCGCCGCCATCTCGGACGCGGTCACCGTCATCCGGGACGGGCGCACCGTGGAGACCTACGCGGTGGAGGCGGGCCATGTGGATGAGGACCGCATCATCCGCTCCATGGTGGGCCGCTCCATTGAAAACCGCTATCCGGCCCATGAGCCCCACCCCGGCGAGGTGGTGTTCGAGGTGTCCGGCTGGCGCGTGGAGGACCCCAACATCCCGGGCCGGATGGTGTGCAAGGATTCCAGCTTCTTTGTTCGCGCCGGGGAGATCGTGGGCTTTGCCGGTCTGATGGGCGCGGGGAGAACGGAGCTGATGCGCTCCCTTTTCGGGCACAATTACGGCATTTTCCGGGGCGGCTCCATCAGGCTGAAGGGCCGGGAGCTCCACATCCCTACGGTGTCTGCGGCCATTGAGGCGGGCATCGCCTACGTGCCGGAGGACCGCAAGACCCTGGGCCTCAACCTGATTGACAACATTCGGATGACCATCGTGTCGGCCAACCTGAAGGCAATTCTGCGGGGCGGGCTTCTGGACTTCGACAAAGAGCTCCAGGCCGCCGAGCAGCACCGTGAGTCGCTGAAGATCAAGGCCCACAGCGTTGACGTGGGCGTGACCACGCTGTCCGGCGGGAACCAGCAGAAGGTGGTGCTGGGCAAATGGATGTTCACGGAGCCCGAGGTGCTGATCCTGGACGAACCCACCCGAGGCATTGACGTGGGCGCCAAGTACGAAATCTATCGCCTGATCCACGAGCTGGCGGATCTGGGGAAAGCGGTGATCCTGGTATCCTCAGAGCTGCCCGAGCTGCTGGGCATGTCGGACCGCATCTATACGATTTTTGAGGGCAGCATCACGGGCGTGCTGGACAGCAAGGATGCGGACCAGGAAAAGCTGATGCGGCTGATGACAAACTCGTCCGCCGCGAAACCGGCATGAGGAAAGGAAGGGATCGTCTTATGAAACAAATCAAGCAAGTGCTGGGCGGCGAGCTCCGCAAGTATACCATGGTGATTGCTCTGGTCGCGTTAATTCTGATCTTCCATATCGCCTCGGGCGGCAAAATGATCACCCCCTCGAATTTCCAAAACCTGCTGTCCGGCAACGCATACGTGCTGATTCTGGCCATCGGTATGCTGATGGTCATCGTCATCGGGCAGATTGATTTGTCCGTGGGCTCCGTCTCCGGCTTCTGCGGCATGGTGATGGCGCTGACGGCCACCAACCTGAATTGGCCCTGGTGGGCGGCGGTGCTGTGCGGGCTGGGCATCGGCGTTCTGATCGGCGCATGGCAGGGGTTCTGGGTGGCCAAGCTGGGTATTCCCGGATTCATCACCACCCTGGGCGGCATGATGATCTTCCGCGGCGGCGTGATCTGGATCTCCAAATCCATCTCCGTCCCCGCCCCGGCGGAGCTGAAATGGTTCGGCGCGGGCTATCTGCCTGAGTGGGGTCCCTCCTTTACGGGTATGAACAACTCCACCCTTCTGCTGGGCATCATCGCCATCGCGGCCCTGGCATTTATGCAGCTTCGCAAGCACAAGCGCACGTCAGAGCTGAAGGGCGGGAATGAGCCCCTCTGGCCCGTTGTCACCCGCATCATCCTGGGCGCGGTGGTCATCGGCTATCTCACCTGGCTGTTCGGCTCCGGTCGTCCCGGCACCTCCTTCCCCATCCCCGGCCTGATCCTGGTGATCCTGGTGATCATCTATCACACCATCACCCAGCGCACCCGGTTTGGCCGCCACATCTACGCGGTAGGCGGAAACAAGAGCGCCGCCGCCCTGTCCGGCGTCAACGTCAAAAAGACCTACTTCCTCACCATGCTGAATATGTCCTTCCTGGCCGCTCTGGCCGGCATCATGTTCGTGGGCCGCTCCACCGCAGCCGGTCCCTCCGACGGCAACGGCTGGGAGCTTGACGCCATCGCCTCGGTTTATATCGGCGGCGCGGCGGTGTCCGGCGGCGTGGGCACCATCATGGCCACCATGGTGGGCGGCATGGTCATGGCGGTGCTGAACTCCGGCCTGATGCTCATGGGCGTGGGCGCGGATAAAACTCAGGTCATCAAGGGCCTGGTTCTGCTGGCAGCGGTGGCCTTCGACGTATATAACAAGCAGCCGGGCCACGTTTCCATTACCAAGCGCCTGTTTTCCACCAAAGATTCCGCAGCCAAGGAAGGCTCCCCCGCCGCCAAAGAATCCTGACAGATTTCCTGCGGCCGGGCCTTAATAAAGTTCCAAAATCATGTTAGGAGGATGAATCAACCATGAAAAAACGTCTCTCAATGCTTCTCGCGGCGGCGCTCATGCTGTCCCTGGCCCTGACGGGCTGCGGCAATGGCCGTGACGCCGGCACCACCTCCGACGCGCCGGAAACGAATTCCACCGCGCCGGTCCAGTCCCAGGCCGCGGAGCCCACCGGCGGCTTCGAGGCGGGCGCCACCATCGGCGTATCCCTCCCCTGGCTGGGCACCCAGAACTGGAAAGAGGCCGACGAGATGTTCAAGACCCAGCTGGAGGCGGCCGGCTTCAACGTAATCGTGCAGGCCGCCGACAACAAGGTGCCTCAGCAGCAGCAGCAGATCGAGGCCATGATCCAGAACGGCGCCAAGGTCATCGTGGTGGGCCCCATCGACGGCTCCCAGCTGGGCGCTGTGCTGGAGGAGGCCAAGGCCGCGGGCATCTATGTCATCGGCTATGACCGCCTACTGGAGAACACCACCGGCGTGGACGGCGTGGTGCAGTTCGGCAGCATCAAGACCGGTGAGCTCCAGGCCCAGGCCCTGCTGGACGGCCTGAAGGAGAAGAAGGGCGACGGCCCCTATAACATCGAGCTGTTCGGCGGCGGCCCCGCCGACCCCAACGCCCCCAATTTCTTCACGGGCGCGATGAGCGTGCTCCAGCCCAAGATCGACGACGGCACCCTGGTGGTTGTCTCCGGTCAGACTGATTTCACCCAGTGCGCCACCATTGACTGGGATAATTCCAAGGCCCAGGCCCGGATGGACTCCCTGCTCTCCGGCTTCTACTCCGACAAGGAGGTCCACGGCGTTCTCTCCCCCAACGACGGCATCGCCCGCGCCATCATCACCGCCTCTGAGCAGGCCGGTCAGGAGATCCCGGTCGTCTCCGGCCTGGACGCTGAGAACGAGTCTGTGGAATGGGTCTGGTCCGGCCGCCAGTACTCTACCGTGGCGAAGCCCACCGACGTTCTGGTGGGAAAGACGGTTGAGATCATCAAGTCTCTCCAGGCAGGCAATGGAATGCCCGCCGCCGATGTCTCCGTGAACAACGGCAAAATCGACGTTCCCGTTTATGAGCTGCCCCCGGTGGTGGTCACCAAGGACAACGCCAAGGAGGCGTTTGCCAATGACCCGGGCCGTCTCGAGCTTTTGAAGTAAGCGCGTGATCTGAATACTATATGGGGCGGCGGGAGCAGATTGACGCTCCCGCCGCCCAGCACTTTTATATTCAGATATATGGGAACGAGCAGCGGCAGGACTGGGAGCCAGTCCTGCCGCTCAGCCTGTATGCACAGGACGGTTTTTACATTTCTATTCCCCGCACAGATCCACGATGATATGAGCGAACAGCTTTGCGGACAGCATCAGATCGCTGACCCGCGCCCGCTCGTCCGCGCCGTGCAGGTGGGAATCAAAGCCGGGCAGGGAACAGCCGAAGGCCACGCCGCCGGGGATGTCATGGACATAGGTGCCGCCGCCGGTGGACAGGCACTCGCCCTTCAGCCCGGTGTATTCCTCGTACCGTTTCAGCAGGGTTTTAATAAACGGACTGTCCGCCGGGACATGGTGCGGCGCGCCTTGAACGCCCTCAAAGGTAAAGCCCCGGCCTTCAAAGGCGGTCTTTGCCACGTTCAGGCAGTTCTCCTCGGTGGCGCACAGGGGCACGCGGCTGTCAAAATAGCCTTTCAATCCTGTCTCGGTGATTTCCAGCAGGGAGAACGCAAGGGTCAGTGGT
The DNA here is from genome assembly GCA_910587395.1 of uncultured Oscillospiraceae bacterium. Taxonomy (GTDB): domain Bacteria; phylum Bacillota; class Clostridia; order Oscillospirales; family Oscillospiraceae; genus Enterenecus. The sequence goes on from CAJULJ010000039.1 coordinate 15,869, forward strand.
CCGGAGACGGGTTCCTCCTGGGCAATGCCCAGGGCCCGGCCCTTGTAATCCCCGTGTGGAATCAGGGCATTGAGATCGCTCAGCGCGTCCTTACAGCCGCCCGGCCCCAGCGGCAGGGCGCACAGCAGGGAGATCAGCCCCGTGATGGCGTTGTTGCCCTCCTCCGGCATGGCGGCGTGGGAGTTTTCCCCCTTGGCCTTGATGACGGTGAGTCCATCCTCATGGGCAAAGGTGAACTTGATGCCCGTGCGGGCGGTGATGTTCCGGGCCACGGGCTGGATGTCGTACATGGTCAGACCCTCCACCCCCGCAGAGGCCTCTCCGGGCAGAATGTTCATCCGAATGCCGCCGTGGAGCCATTTCACCCTCGGCAGCTCGGCCTGGGCGGGCCAGCTCTTGGTAAAGGTGGGCCGGAGGCTGCCCTTCTCGGTGTTGATAACCGGGAAACCCGCGTCAGGGGAGAAGGTGGCCGGGGCGTAGGGGTGCCGGGCAAAGTACCAGGCGATGTCGCCGGAGCCGCTCTCCTCATTGGTGCCCATGATGACCTTGCAGTTGCGCTTGAGGGGGACGCCCAGGTCCTTTACCGCCTTCATGGCCAGCAGGGAGGCCGCCACGGGGCCCTTGTCGTCGTCGGTGCCCCGACCGTACAGCAGGCCGTCCACCAGCTTGGGGGCGTAGGGCTGAGTCACCGTCCAGCCCTCGCCGGGGGACACCACGTCCAGGTGGCCCAGGATGTGCAGGGCGTCCTCGCCGTCATTCAGACCGGCGGTGCCCACGTAGCCTTCGTGGTTCTCCGCGATCAGCCCCCACTCCTCCGCGATGGCCAGCGCCTCCTTGAGGGCCGCGGCGGGGCCGGGGCCAAAGGGAGCCCCGGGGACGGGCTCACCCTCCACGCTGTCGATGGACACCAGACGGCTCACCGCCTCCACCAGCAGCTTTTCTTTATCCGCAAAATAGGCTTCGATTTGTTCTCTCATCTTATGTAACCTCCTCGTCGCATCGTCGGCACAAACTCCGCTCAATCGCTTTCGCCCCGGGGAACGTCTCGGTGCTCCGCTGTGCCTCCACTCCCCGCGAAAGCGGAAAGGCGCTTCGCGGGGCCCTTTGAATCGTTCATTTCCGCCGGCTTTCATTCTAGCCTTTTTTCCCGTCGATTACAAGGGAAAAGCGCCGTCAGTCCTCCTGCCCCTCGCCCACTTCCTCCAGGTATTTATAGATGGTGTACCGAGACACCCCCAGCCGTCCCGCCACATAGGGCACCGACTTGCGGTAGGAAAACGCGCTGCGCTCCCGCAGCAGGGCCACCACCTTGAGCCGGTCCGCCTTGGTCATAGCCTCCAAAGGCCTGCCCAGCTCGGCCACGCACTGGTCGAAGAGATCCGCCAGCTGCCGGGAGTCCCCCGGCCGCCACAAAGCGGAGCGCAGATCAGACTGGGCGCTCATCAGGTCCTCCAAAATGCGGTTGGCAAACACCAGAGACGTGTAGTCAAAGTTGATGCCCAGCGCCAGGTTGTAGTCCTCCCCGATCATGTGGAAGGTGGAGGATTTGGTCTGCCGTCCGTCGGGGGTGACGGCCGCCAGATTCACCTGATCGGTGGTGGCCGCCTGCTCGTCCAGCTCCAGGCCGATGCCCATGATGTCCATGGTGGAGCCCACCTCCCGGCCGGACACATGGCCGTTGTAGATGGATAAAATGGGGTGGGTTGGCACGCCCATATCGTGTACCAGGGTCTCGCAGGTGGAGCCAAACATCTCCGCGATGCCCCGGGCCGTGCGGTCTAAAAACTCAAAGGCTTGCTCTCTCGTCAAAGCTGGCACTCCTTCCGGGAAAATGGCCCCGAGCCGTGTCGGGGCACTGCCTGACGGCCTTCAAATTATAGCTCATCTCCCAGGAAAAGACAAGCCCGAAGCTGCGGGAAAATGGGTGTTTACTTTATCTCTTTTATCTGCTAAAATGAAGAAAATTGCTGAAGAGCGGAGGAATGACAGCTATGCCAAAGACCACCAATAAAGAGCGGAGCATGGCCCTTTATGAGAGCATTCTGGAGCTGAAAAGCATTGAGGAGTGCGTGGCTTTTTTCGACGACCTGTGCACTGTGGGCGAGCTGCGGGCCATGGAGCAGCGTTACGACGTGGCCCTGCTGCTGGACGACGGGCTGGTATACACAGAGATTCTGGAAAGGACCGGTGCCAGTTCGGCCACCATCAGCCGGGTGAACCGGATCTTCTCCTTCGGCGCGGGAGGGTTTCGTGAGATGATCCGCCGCCGGAAGCAGAAAACGGCCGATTGACCTGCGCGCCCGCCGGACGGCGGGCGCTTTTTCACTCTGCGCGGCGTAGGCTGCTAGGTCTTAGCGGAATGCTATGGCATATTTCCTTCCTGGCCCGCGTGACCACCAGGCTGCTCCTGGGAAGGCTGTAGACGCGAAAGCTCCCCGCCCGGAATACAGCGCACGGCAAAAAGCCCCCTCTCCGCCAACTGTGGAGAGGGGCCCTTTTTGTATTATTTACCTGAAATACAACGCGCCGGAATCAAAAATCGGCTGGAGCTTTTCGCCTGGGATGTTTTTCGCCACGAACTCGCCCCGCCGCTCGGAGTGGCCCATTTTTCCGAACACCCGGCCATCGGGGGAGAAGACGCCCTCAATGGCGCACATGGAGCCGTTTGGGTTCACAGAGACGTCCATAGACGGCACGCCATGCCCGTCTACGTACTGGGTGGCCACCTGCCCGTTGGCGACGAGCTGGTCCACCACCGACTGGGGGGCCACAAAGCGGCCCTCGCCGTGGGACACGGGGATGGCGTGGAGGTCGCCCACATGGCTGAGCAGCATCCAGGGGGACTTCACCGAACACACCCGGGTGGTGACATACCGGCTCTGGTGCCGCCCGATCAGGTTATAGGTCAGGGTGGGGCTGTTCTCATCCACCGGCGTGATCTCGCCCCGGGGCAGCAGGCCCAGCTTCAGCAGCGCCTGGAAGCCGTTGCAGATACCCAGCATCAGGCCGTCCCGGTGCTTCAAGAGGTCGTGGACCGCGTCGGTAAGGCGTGGATTGCGGAAGAAGGAAACGATGAGCTTGGCGGAGCCCTCCGGCTCGTCGCCGCCGGAGAAGCCGCCGGGGAGAAACACAATCTGGGCGTTTTTGATGGCCCGCTCCAGCTCCAGGGCGGACTGGGCCAGCCCGTCGGGGGTCAGGTTACGGATGACCACCGTTTCCGCATCCATCCCCGCCCGCAGGCAGGCCCGGACGGAATCGTACTCGCAGTTGGTGCCGGGGAACACGGGAATAGCCACCTTGGGGCGGGCGATCTCGCCGTCGAACACGGCGGGGGAGCGGCGGTCCCAGGTGATCGTCTCCACCGGCTCAGACGTGCCCGCGCGGGTGGGGTAGACCTCCTCCAAGGTCTGCTCGTTGAGTTTGAGTAGCTCGTCGATGGGGGCGGAGTCCTCGCCTTTGAGGTGCCGGGGAGGCAGATCCCCGTTGTGATAAAGGGTGACAACAGGCTCTTCCGTGGTAACGCCTAGCCGGACGGTGTTGGGAATATCCACGTCCTCAGTCAGCTCGGCGACGATGGAGCCCTGGGCGGGGGCGTACCAGAGCAGTTCCAGCTCGGGGTCGGCAGTAAAACCGATGCGGTTGCCGAAGGACATCTTCATCAGGCCCTCGGCCACACTGTGCTCCACCGCCCAAGCCGCCTTTACCTTCCCGCCCTGAGCCAGCTTATGGAAGGCGTCCCAAGCGGTCTGATCCTTCGGACTGCCCGCGAACACATACACCGGGCGCCCCGCCTCCTTGAACTCGGGGGAGAGCACGTCCCCGGCCTTCACGGGGGCGATGGCGAAAGAAATGAGGGTGGGGGGCACGTCCAGATCCAAGAAGGAGCCGGACATGGAGTCCTTGCCGCCGATGGCCGCCGTACTGTAGTCAAGCTGGGCGTCCAGCGCCCCCAGCAGGGCCTGGAAGGGCTTGCCCCAGCGCTCCGGCTCGTTTCTCAGCTTCTCGAAAAACTCCTGGAGGGTGAGATAAGCGTCTTTATAGTCCGCGCCCGCCGCCACCAGCTTGGCCAGGGAGACGGTGACGCTGGCCCGCGCCCCCGCAAAGGGGTCAGCGGACAGCCACTCCGGGTTGCAGCCATAGGCCATCACGCTGGCCTGATCCGTCTCCTCCCCGGGCATGGTGGGCAGCAGCGCCGCCATGGCCTGGGCGGGGGTGGTCTGGGTCTTGCCACCAAAGGGCATCAGCACCGAGCCCGCGCCGATGGAGCCGTCAAACCGCTCCACCAGCCCCCTGCGGGAGGCGCATTTCAAACTGGCCGCCATCTCCCGCAGGTTGGAAAAATCGTGCCCGACCACAGAGTAATTTCGCTCCGGCACAGACACCTTGGCGTGCTTCACCGCGCCGTTGGTGTTCAAAAACTCCCGGCTCAAATCGGCGATGGTCTGGCCCTTCCAGGTCATGACCATCCGGGGGGACTCCGTGACCACGGCCACCCGGTAGGCCTCCAGGTTTTCCGCCTCCGCCATGGCAATGAACTGCTCCTCGTCCTCGGCGGCAATGACCACCGCCATGCGCTCCTGGCTTTCGGAGATGGCAAGCTCCGTGCCGTCCAGGCCGTCGTATTTTTTCCGTACCGCGTCCAGGTCGATCTCCAGCCCGTCGGCCAGCTCGCCGATGGCCACCGACACGCCCCCCGCGCCGAAGTCATTGCAGCGCTTGATGAGTCGGGTGACGTTCTCGTCCCGGAACAGCCGCTGGAGCTTGCGCTCCTCGGGGGCGTTGCCCTTCTGCACCTCGCTGGCCATCGTCGCCAGCGACTTTTTGTTGTGGCTCTTGGAGGAGCCGGTGGCCCCGCCGATGCCGTCCCGGCCCGTGCGCCCACCCAGCAGGATGACCACATCTCCGGGGGCGGGGCGCTCCCGGCGTACATGGCCGGCGGGGGCGGCGGCCACCACCGCGCCGCACTCCAGCCGCTTGGCGATGTAGCCGGGGTGGTACAGCTCGGCCACGTGCCCGGTGGCAAGGCCGATCTGGTTGCCGTAGGAGGAGTAGCCCGCCGCCGCGGTCTGGGCGATCTTCCGCTGGGGCAGCTTGCCCTCCAGGGTCTCGCTCAAGGGGACGGTGGGGTCGCCGCCTCCGGTGACCCGCATGGCCTGGTGGACGTAGGCCCGGCCGGACAGGGGGTCCCGGATGCAGCCGCCGATGCAGGTGGCCGCGCCGCCGAAGGGCTCGATCTCGGTGGGGTGGTTGTGGGTCTCGTTTTTGAACATGAGCAGCCAGTCCTGCTCCTCGCCGTCCACCACGGCGGGGACGTGGATGGAGCAGGCGTTGATCTCCTCGCTCTCGTCCAGCTCGGGCAGGAGGCCCCGTTTTTTCAGCGTTTTCGTACCAATCGTGGCGATGTCCATCAGGGTCTGGGGCCGCTTTTTCGCCTTCTCCTCGCCGTACACCTCCACCCGGGCGGCCAGGTAGCGCTCATAGGCGGCCTTGACCCGGGGGTCGTCGATTTGAATCCCCTTCAAATGGGTGGAAAAGGTGGTGTGGCGGCAGTGGTCGGACCAGTAGGTATCCACCACCCGCACCTCGGTGATGGTGGGGTCCCGGCGCTCCCAGTCCCGGAAGTAGTTTTGCAGGAACTTCAAATCGTCCAGATCCATGGCCAGTCCCAGCCGGTCCAGCTCAGCGGCCAGCCCTGCCTCGTCCAGATCCGTAAAGCCGTCCAGCGTCTCCACATGGCTGGGGATGTCATAGCTTTGGACCAGCGTTTCCGGCTTGTCCATGGAGGCCTCCCGGCTCTCCACCGGGTTGATGAGGTAGCTCTTCACGTGCTCCAGCTCCTCCTGGGAAAGCCTGCCCTCCAGCACGTACACCTTGGCGTAGGCGACGAGGGGCCGGACCTGACCGGTCATGAGCTGGACGCACTGGGCCGCGGAGTCCGCCCGCTGGTCAAACTGTCCCGGCAGGGCCTCCACCGCCAGCAGGGTATGGGGTCCCTGGGGGGCGGGGAAGTCCTCGTCATACACCGCGTCCACCTGGGGCTCGGAGAACACTGCCCCCTTGGCCTGCTCGTAGACGGCCTCGCCGATGCCCTCCACATCGTAGCGGTTCAGGATGGTCACCCCGCTCAGGCCCCCGATTCCGAGCTGTTCCCGCAGGTCACGGCACAGCCCTTGGGCCTCCACGTCGAAGCCGGGGCGCTTGTAGACATAGCAGCGAAACACTTGGCTTTTGCTCTGGTTCATGGTTTATTTCTCCTTCTCTAGGCGAAAACTCCGCCAAGCGGGCCTGGGCCCGAAAATTAACGATTCGAGGTGGTGGTCCACTCCTCCATCCGGTAAAAGGGGTTGGCGCGGGTGGGCTGGAGGCCGGACACCATCCCCCACCGCACCAGCAGCGATCCCCGCTTGAAGCACAGCGGGGAAATGGGCGCGTCCTGGGCAAACCGGGCCCACAGGGCCTTCGCGGCCTGGACGCGGGCCTCGCCCTGGGCGGATTTCCAGCTCCCCAGGGCCTGGGTCAGCTCCCAGTTCTCATATCCGCCGTAATTCAGCGCCCCGGTGAGCAGGGGAGAGGGATCAAAATCCCCGGTCAGGCGCACCTCGCCGATGTATAAATCAAACTGCCCCAGCCTCAGGGCCTTGACGTAGTCCTCCCAGGGCAGGGTGTTCAGGGTGACGCTCACCCCCAGCCCCTGGAGGGACTGGGCCAGGGCGCCGGCCGCGGCCTGCCGGAACTCGTTGTCACTGTTCACCAGCAGAGTGACGGCCAGGGGCGTGTTCCGGCGGTACAGAAGCTGGTCCTCTTCGCTGCGCTCGTACCCCGCCTGCGCCAGCAGAGCGGCGGCCCCCTCCAGGTCATAGCCGAGCAGGGCGGCGGCCTCCCCGTCGTATTCCTTGTGGAGAGGAGATATGGGCAGACCGGACGCGTCCCCGTGGCCGGACAGCTCCAGCTGGACCAGTCCTTCCCGGTCGAAGGCCTTGGAGAACGCCTGACGCACCGCGGCGGACTGGCAGGCCCCGGCGCCGGTCTTGAAGCCCACGTACAGCAGGGAGGTGGTGGGATAGTCGCAGGTCTCATAGCTGCTGGAATACCCCAGGGCGTAGGCGGAGGAAAACTCGGTGGTGACGGCGGTGACGTTCCCGCTGTCAAAGGCGGCGATGCGCTCGTTGGCGTTGGACACCGCCGTCAGGGGAATGGTGGACCAGGGCAGCGCCGGCGCCCCCTGGTGATGGGGGTTGGCCTGGAGGTACAGCCGCTCCCCGGCCAGCTCGTACTGGTAGCAGCCCGTGCCCAGGGGCGCGTTCCCGGCCTCCTGCTCCAGCACCACGGGTATGTCCAGCAGGGCAGGCAGGTTCCCATTGGGGGCGGAGAGATAGACCGTCAGGGTGGCGTCGTCCGCCGCCGCCACGCCGGTGACGGAGGACAGACGGGAGGCGTACAGCGCCGCAGTCCGGGCGGTGTTCAGCGACGCCGCGGCGTGCTGAGCGGTGAGGGGTGTGCCGTCGGAAAACACCGCCCCGGATTTTATGGTAAAGGTCCAGCTGTACCCGTCCTCACCCGGGGCGCCGGAGGCGGCCAGCACCGGCTGGGGGACAAACTCGTTGTCCAGCTCGTACAGCCCCTGGTACACCAGTCCCGTCAGGTCCTGGTTCACCTGGCTCTCCCCGGTGATGGGATGGAGGGAGGCGGCGGGCTCATACGCCAGACTGAACCGCACCGACTCCGGGGCCCGGCTGGGCGCGGGGGAGGCGGTCTCCGGCGGGGAGGGCTCCGGGTCCGCCTGGGGGCGGCATCCCGTCAGGGACAGCCCCAGGCACACCGCCAGCAAAAGGGACAGCCAGCGTCTCATAGCAGCTGGATGGCGGCGGCCATGGAGCCCCGGTTGGTGCCCAGCTTCCGGTGACTCCAGAACTTGTCGGGATTGCAGGAGGTGCACAGGGTGCTGACGGCGATGTGGTCCGGGTCCAGCCCGGCCTGCTCCAGCCGCATGGCGTTGATGGCCTTCAGGTCCACGGAAAACTTGCCGTTTTCCTTGATCTTGATATGATGAAGCACGGCGGTGGACAACGCGGCGGTCATGGCGTTGGGCACGTCCTCGTGGGTCTCGAAGCAGTCGGGGCCGATGCCGGGGCCCACGGCGGCCAGAATGTCCGCCGGATTGCAGCCGTACACATCCCGCATACGATCCACAGCGGCGGTGGCGATGCCTGCGGCGGTGCCCCGCCAGCCCGCGTGGACGGCGGCGATCACCCGGCGCACCGGGTCGTAAAACAGCACGGGGATGCAGTCGGCGGAATAGATCACCAGCGCCACCCCGGGCAGGGCGGTCATCAGGCCGTCCGCCTCATAGCCCACCTTGTCGTAGGGGTCTGAGTGCAGGTCGGCGGTGGTGATGCAGCGCACCACGCCGCCGTGGACCTGATTGGTCATGGCCATTTTCCCGCCCTGGGCGCCGATGGCCCCCAGGAAGCGGCGGTAGTTTTCCCGGACGTGGTCGGGGTCGTCCCCCCGGCTCATGCCCAGGTTCAGGGACTCCCACATCCCCTCCGACACGCCGCCCAGGCGGGTGGAAAAGCCATGGACCGCGCCCCCGGCGGCGGCAATGCCGTCGGACTGGTAAAACGTCACGCCATTTTGGGTTTGCTCAACGATATTCATAGGCACTTCCTTTTCGCTGTAGGGGCGGATATCCTCCGCCCGCAAATACCAGAGAGCGCTTGTGTGGACACGGGCGGAGGATATCCGCCCCTGCAAGATCACGCATCCTTATGATATTCCGGACAGGTGCACTTTTTCCACTTCAAGCCGGACCCGCAGGGGCAGGGGTCGTTGCGGCCGATTTTGACGGCCTTCTTCACCGGCTGCTTCTTCACGGCGCCGTCGCCGCCGGCGGACTGGCCGGTGATCCTGGCCACCCGCTCGCGCTTGATCTCCTCGTTGGTTTTGATGCGCACCGTAAACAGGCGGCGCACCGTCTCCTCCTGGATGGCGGCGATCATCTGCTCGAACATGTCGAAGCCTTCCCGCTTGTACTCCACCACCGGGTCGGACTGGCCGTAGGCCCGCAGGCCGATGCCCTGGCGCAGCTCGGTCATGGCGTCGATGTGGTCCATCCAGTACTCGTCCACCACCCGCAGCAGGATCAC
>CAJULJ010000040.1 GCA_910587395.1 uncultured Oscillospiraceae bacterium
CCCCCTTTTCTTTGAGGACGATTATATCATATTTTTATTGACGACGCCATGTAATTAGTCCTTCCCTAATCTCATGGAATAGATGCAGTTTACCATAGCTAACCATTCTTGCCAATAGGGAATCTCCACTTTTTTGGTGGGATTTTTCTGAGGATGCTTTTCTCCTCTTTTCCTCGTAAAAAACCGCTGGGCCTTCCCCTCCCGACGGTTTCTGCCGCATTGATTTTAGCGGATCTGGCTCAACCCCTGAGTCCGCGCCACACATTGTACAAACAGATGGCCACGATCAGCCCCATCAGGCCGATGAACAGCCGCTCCACCAGCTTGTTGTCCATTTTCTTATTGAGCATGCGGCCCACCACGCCGCCGCCCACGCCGCCGCCCACCATCACCAGCAGCACCGGCCAGTGGAAAACCGGTACCGTATGGGTGAACAGCGTGGTCAGCAGGCTGGCAATCTGGCTGAACAGGATGATGTACAGGCTGTTGGACGCGGCGGTTTTGGTGTCCATACTGAAAAAGAAGTACAGCACCACCAGGTTGATGGGTCCGCCGCCGATGCCCAAAAAGCTGGACATGACACCCAGCACAAGCCCGATGACCACGCACACCGGCGCGGCAGTGACCTTGTGGGTGCGAATGCGGCTCTTGTTCACCGTATACACCAGCGTCCCCAGCGTAATGATCCCCAGGCAGGCCGCCTGTACCGCTCCCACCCTGTTCTGATTCTCAAACAGAGATTTCACCAGCTCAAACAGCTGCTTGCCCATCAGCCCGCCGATGGCCGCGCCGACAGCCAGAGGCGTTCCAGTGCGCACATCCACCCCGCTGTCTCCTTTGGTCAGGGCCCGGGTGACGGAATAGCAGCTCATGGACAGCACTGTACAGCCGGACAAAAAGCTGATGGCCGCCACCGTCTCCAGCTCCAACAGATCCAGCACCGGCTTGATGACCACACCGCCGCCGATGCCGCAGATGGCGCCCACGACGCTGGCCAGAAAGCTCACCAAAAAAAAGATCGCCATAGTTTCTACCCTCCTGTTTCCCCACGCCTTGACACCGGGGACGTACACCGATATAATAATTTATATGGGGCGGAAATTCCACCCTTTTTTGAAAAAAGGCGGGAGGCGGTGGAGAAATGCAGTTTGAACAGGGTAACAACCTTCCACGGGTCAAGGTGACCAACCAGTCCTCCATCCTCCGCATGGTGTACCACTGTGCTCCCATCACCCGGGCGGACATCGCCAAGCGGCTGGACCTCACCCTGCCTACTATCACCACCAACATCAGCGCCATGATCTCCGCCGGCCTGGTGCAGGAGCTGGACTCCCCGGAGCTTGCGGACCATCGCCACGGACGCCGCAGCCGTCTGCTGGACATCGTACCCGACGCACGGCATTTTGTGGGCGTGGAGATGCGCGGCTCGGAAAGCGCCGTCTGCCTCACCGATTACCGGGGGCAGATGTTGGGCTCCCGCTCCTCCCCCGCTCCCAGCCGAGACTATGAGGAAAATCTGGATATGACCTGCGCCCTGATTCAAGAGATGCTGGCCGACAGCCGTTTCACGCTTGATGACGTGGACGGCCTGGGCTTCTGCGTCCCCGGACTGGTGGACGGCAGAGCGGGCATGTTAAAGGTCCGTCCCAGCTACAATTGGTACGACAAGCCTATCCTGCGGGACGTGGGACGCCGTTTGGAGCTGCGCTGCCCCATCACTGTGGAAAACAATACCTGCGCCCGGGCCTACGGAGCTTCTCTGTTCCAGCGGGAGCTGCTGAACAATGTCCCCACCTTCGCCTATCTGTTCATCCATGCAGGCATCGCCTGTCCACTGATCCTCAACCTGTCCAGTGCCTTCGGCTCCATCGTGGGCGCGGGCGAGGTGGGCCATATGGTTATGGAGCCCAACGGTCCCCAATGCACCTGCGGCAACCACGGCTGCCTGGAGGCTATCTCCAGCGACCGGGCCATCATCGCCCGGTGTATGGACGCCCTGGCCCGAGGAGGCGCATCCATCCTTCGCTCCCTGTGCCCCATGGGCGAGGAGCCCACCATGGCCCACATCCTCGACGCCCAGCGGGCCGGAGACCCCGACGTCTACCTCATCGTAGAGCGGGCGGTCTACACCCTGGGGCTTGCCATCGCCAACATCGACAACTTCACCTGTCCCCACGCCATGCTCATTGAGGGGGAGCTGTTCCGCAGCGACGACAATCGCCGTCAGCTTCTGGATGTGGTTCACCGCAATATCTGTAAAGTGACTGGCGCTAACACCAATTTTGTCTTTGTGGAACCGGACGAGTTCAGCGGCGCCCGAGGTGCGGCAGCGGTGGCCATCTTCCATGACCTCCAGTCTGCGGCCGAGTGACCGGCTTTACAACAAAACAACTTCGCAAGAGCGCCGCGGTATGGCCGCGGCGCTCTTTACGTTCACTTCTCCAGCAAACGCCCTCGAGTAAATACCATGTCCACTCTATCCTCCCCATCCAGCACCACCAAATCGGCGTCCTTTCCGTCGGCGATGGAGCCCTTGCGGTCAAACACGCCAACGAGCCGGGCCGGGTTCTCCGTCAAGGCGGGCAGCAGCTCCTCCACAGGCCGGCCAGTAAAGGCCACCAAGCTGCGCAGGGCGGCGTCCTGGGTGAGGGTGCTCCCAGCCCGCACACCGGTGGCGGCCAGCTTGGCGTCCCCATCCTCCACCACCACCTCATTGACCCCAAGATGGTAGTTTCCATCGGGCAGGCCCGCCGCCATGATGGAGTCAGTAATTGCCACCACCTTATCCAGTCCCTTGGTTTTGAGGAGCAGGCGCACCACTCCGGGATGGAGGTGACGGCCGTCGCAGATCATCTCACAGTACACGTCCGACTCCAGCACCGCCCCCATGATGGCGGGCCGGTGCTGGTGGAGCAGACCCATGGCATTGAAGGTGTGGGTGGCGGCCTGCACCCCCCTCCGGATGGCTTCCATGGATGTCTCATAATCCGCGCCTGAGTGGCCAATGGCGGTGACAATACCCAGTGCTTTGGCGGCAGGGATCATGTCCACCACCCCCTCCACCTCCGGAGAGACCGTGAGGTAACGGATTCCCCCCTCCGCCCGTTCCTGATAGGCATTCAGCAGCTTCGCGTCCCCCTTACGCAGCAGGCGCTCCGGCATGGCCCCCTTGTACTCAGAGGCCAGGAAGGGCCCCTCCAGGTGGATGCCCAGCAGCTCGGACGTGGGCTGCTCTCCGGCCTTATGGGCCTTGAACTGGTCGATGCACCATTCCGTCTGCTCCACCGTGTCGGTGAGCACCGAGCACAGCCAGGAGGTGGTGCCGTTCCCGGCAAAAAAACGGCTGATTTTTTCTAAATCCTCTGCGGCCGCGCCGTTCACATCCACCCCTACCGCCCCATGGGTATGTACGTCGATGAAGCCGGGGACCACCCTTTTGCCGGACACATCCACCACCTGCACGCGCTCAGGGATCAGGGCATCCACATCCAGCACCCGGAGCTTTCCCTGGACCAGCCTCAGCGTTTTGGCCTGAAATCTACGGCCGATGTACACCTGACCGTTGACGATATAGGTCTCACCCATGCTCTCCTCCGCTTTTCAGTCCGGCAGATCAACCACAAACCTGGTGGCGCGGATCAACGCGTCCGGGTGGGTCTGCATCAGAGTGGCGGGGAAATGAGCGGACACCTCGCCGTAGGCCGCGTGGCGCAGAACCGCCCGGTGCCAATCCCGGAACACGCCCAGACGTACCTTGCGGGCGTTGAAAATTTCATTCATGCCGATGGTGACGCACCAGCGGGGCATATCGTCGATGGCCCCATTCAAATCACCGATGGCGTTGGCCGTCCGGGTCTCCGGGGAGATCTCCAGCACCCGGGTGTGGAGCTGCTTGAACTGCTCTGGGGTCAGCCCGTCTTGGGCCTCATTGAACGCCAGATGTCCGTTGATGCCGATACCGCCGAAGCAGATATCCACCCCGCCCAGCTTCTCAATCACCTGATCCATATATCCGGGGTCATTGGGGTCGGGGAACACCCGCTGGCTCTCAGGCATGACCAGCTCCGGTCTGATTTTAGAGTACACCGCCCGCTCCATAAAGCCCCGGAAGCTGAGCTTATCGCTTTGGTCGATCCACTGCTTGTCATCAGTGAGGTACTCGTCCATATTGAGGAACCAGACATTTTTCAGGCTGATATTCTCGCCATTTACGATATCCACAAAATAGGGATACTGTCCCACCGGCCCCACAGGGCAGATAAACACGGTGCTCTCCCCCAGCGCGTTTTTCCGTTTGATCTCGTCGGCCATTTCCCAGGCAATCGCCCGGAACACAGCGGCGTTGTCCGGCAGCACCTCAATGGGCACCTTTGGGGCGGACAGCAGCTCCTGCCGGTCGTAAAAATAGTAGTCATGACGCATAAAAGCGCCCTCCTTTCAAGGCTTTTCGGGGCGGAACCCCGTATAATTTTCCGTGACCTCCAGCACTCGGTACACATCCAGCCAGAGCTGGAAGTCCAGTTCTTTTTCGCAGATCAGATCCCGGAACGCCTGCCAGCTGTCCCCTGCCTTTTTCTCCTCTCCCCGGGCCAATTGCCGCAGGGTCCGCGACAGCTTGAGTACATACTCCCGGTGGTAATCCAGCACCCTCCAGAAGGGAGTAGCCCAGCCGGCTTGATTCCGGTGGGCGTCCAGCGTGGGCGCAAAGTCTAAACACAGCTCCCGAATGGCCTCCATCCAAGCGGCAATATTCTCATCCAGGCGGTCACCCTTGCCGTTGACGTAATCTGTGCTGCTCAGGTTGGACAGCTGGAATAGAAAATCGGCCACAGCAGGCCAATCCTTCCCATAGGCCGCAGAGAAATACTCCTCCATCAGCTGATTCACGCCGACGCTCACGTCCGTCAGCGTGCGGCCGAGCACATAATTCGGAAAAAAGCTGGGCAGTCCCGCACGCAACTCCTGACAGCTGATATAGCCATTGAGGCCAAGCACTTCCAACTGCTTCACATCCCCGCTGATAACCCGCGCCAGCTTCATATAACCGAAATCCCCGTAATGCGCCCGGCCCAGAGGGTAGTCGTAGACAAAGCCGTCGCCCTGAAAATGCTTCTGCCAGCCTCGAAGGAACGCCAGATTTTCGGACAAACTGGTAGGCAGGGTAATTTGGTTGCGCACATAGGCCGGGATGGCGGGCAGCTTTTTCTCCACCTGATAAGATTGCTCAAACGTGCGGCTGATGGGGGCGAACATGAGGACAAACCGACCCGGGTTTGTCAAACGCGCTTTGATGGGAGGCCATAGCAGCTCCTGATAGAGCAGGAATACGATTTTCGTCCCAAATCCCTCTGCCGTCAGGCGGCGGTCGATCTCGTTGAGCAGTTCTACATACTGATCCGACGGGGTGGTCTTTTGGCATCCCTCACATTCGCACACATTGTTGTAGGCATCCGCCAGCCAGACATGGAGATAGTCTGTATTGGGATTGGCTCGGGCATATTCCGTCACCAAAGCGGCAAAGGCGTCCACCGCCTCCCCATGGTGGAAGCACAGATTGGTGTTGGCAGGTACGCCCTTGTACAGATCCCGCACACCGTCCACCAGCGCCGCCAGGGGACGTTTGTCTTGACGCAGCGGCTCCGGGTCTGCGTCCCAGGACTGGGCCACACAGCCCAGCGCCTCCCCTGTCCAGCCATGGCCCACCTTGTGGAGCAGCAGGCCCCGGCGTTTCATTTCCCGCTCCGCCTCCTCCATCCAGGCCAGCGCGTCCTCAAGCGCAAAGGACTCCGGCCCCCGCAGAGGATTGCCCCGGTGCTCATACCAGCGGGCATAAAAAATATACGGCGACTTAAATTGCAAGAAAAAGCTGTTGTACCCTGTTTTGGGGAGCCAGTCGATGAAGTCAAGCACATTTTCCCGGCTGTTCGCCCCTTCGATGCACACGCCGCGGTGATAAAAGGACGCCCTGTGCTCATACTTCAACATAAGCTCTTTCCGGGTAATCGTGGGTACGACCTCTCCTACCTTCCCTGGGGCCAAAAACCGGCACCCCAGGCGGCGCAGGCAATCGTATGCGCCCAGCAGCACCGAGCCGCTTCGGTTCCCCACAATAAAGCCCTCCGTACCCTTCAGCTTCACAGAAAACCAGTCAGGCAGGCCGGGGTCCTGGTCTGGACGCACCCCCAGGCTGATCGTAACAGCTCCCTTCTCCCCCGCCAGCATCCGACCCAGATAAGCAGACAGCTCAGCAGCGGCAAATGCTACGGGTTCCGCCGCGTCCGGTGAAAAAATGGTCTTGATTTCCACACAATCTCCTCCAATCCAGCGGGAATGGGCGGAAAGGAACCCTATGGGCCGGACTTGAACTCCGTCCCATAGGGTCCGTTCCTATGCGCTAAGCTTTATTTGTTTCGCAGCTCTTACTTGAGGGCCTCTTCCATCACATCGAACAGGACGAAGTCGCCCACGTCCTCCTTGACGTCGCTGGCCTCGATGTTGCCGCCGGAGAGCATGTCGTTCTGCATCCCCTCGTAATAGCCCTTGATGGTGCCATCAGCCAAGCCGGACTTCAAATCGTCGATGTTGAACCAGTGGGCGTCACCTAGCTGGAGCTGGTTGGATTCCAGGCTGGTCTTGGTCCGGTCGGCGCAGTACTGGGCCACGGTGTCATAGTTCGCCTCCTGGGAGCCCCAGTCCATGCCCTTATACAGAGCGCGGCTGAAACGCACCAGGATGTCATGGTTCTCCTCAGCGTAGCTGGGCAGGCAGATCCAGCTGGAGATGTTGGTGGAGCCGTCGGCGAACTCGATCTCATAGGAGCCCTCCACCTGCTGGAGGATCTGGCCGGAATAGGGGTTCCAGGCGATAGCGGCGTCGATGGTGCCGGACACGGCAGCGGGCACGATGTTGTCAATACCCAAGGACATAGCGGTCACATCGTCGGTGGTCAGGCCTGCCACGGCCAAGGCATTCTTGAAGGTGGACTCAGAGGAGGAACCGGGATTGTAGGCGATAGTCTTACCGGCTAGGTCCTCGACGGTCTGGATACCGCTGTCGGGCATACAGACGACCTTATCAACAGTGTGAACGGAGCTGGGAGCAAAGATGACGGCGTTGCCCAGAATGCACAGACGGTGAGCACCCTTGCCGATGTACGCCAAGTCAATGGAGCCACCCTCCATCGCCGCGATCTCAGAGGGGCCGTCGCCAAACTCAGTCAGCTCAACGGTGATCCCCTCTTCCTCAAAGCAACCCTGCTCGATGGCGGACAGCACGCCCCAGAGGGAGGCGTAGTTGGCCATGTAGCCGATGCGCAGGGTGATGGGCTCCACGGCGGGCTCGGTGGGGGCCTCGGACTCGGGGGCGGCGGGCTCGCTGGCGGGAGCCTGGGACTCGGGGGCCTTGCTGGCCTCGCTGGCGGGACTGCCGCAGGCCACAAGAGACAGCATCATAACCAGGGCCAACAGCATAGCGGTCAGTTTCTTCATCTCATTTTCCTCCTTGATTTTTTTGGGGCTTGCCTGTATCTCAACCGTTGGAAAGCGGTCAGGCACAACTCATTTGCGGACCTCCAGGTATTCCTGATAGACCTCGTTCCAAATTTCGGCTTTCAGCTCCATGAACCGTGGGTCGCTCTTAGTGGCCTGGTCCCGGGGATAGGGGATGTCGATGTCCACCACCCGCTTGATGCGGCCGGGCCGGGCGGACATGATCACCACCCGCTGGGCTAGCAGCACAGCCTCGTCTACGTCATGGGTGATGAAGAAGCAAGTTTTCTTCTCTTCCTCCCAGGTCTTGAGTAGCTCGGTCTGGAGCTGGGCACGGGTCTGGGCATCCAGCGCACCGAAGGGCTCGTCCATGAGCAGAACTTCTGGGTTGTTGGCATAGGCCCGGGCGATGGCCACACGCTGCTTCATGCCGCCGGACAGCTCCTTGGGATAGGAGTTCTCAAAGTCCTCCAGGCCCACCATTTTGATGTACTTGCGGGCAATGGCCTCGCACTCCGATTTGGGCAGGCGCTTCATTTGGGGACCAAACATGACGTTCTGGATGACGGTCTGCCAAGGGAACAGCGCATATTGTTGAAACACCACGCCCCGCTTTACATCGGTGCCCTTGATGACCTCGCCGTCCAGATAGCACTCGCCGGAGCTGGCCTCATGCAGCCCAGCCAGGATGTTCAGCAGTGTGGACTTGCCACAGCCGGAGGGGCCGACGACGCAGATAAACTCGTTTTCCATAATGTCCAGGTTGACGCCGTTCAGGGCCACAGTGGTGCCGTGATCGCCGTGGTACTCCTTTTTTACGTCCTTAATCTGGATTTTTACGCTCCTTCCCGCTTCTCCTGCCATGAGGTCAGCCTCCCTTCAATAATGTCTACCATGGTGTTGAGCAGCGTGCCGATGATGCCGATGATGATGATATAGCCCAGCATGGCGTCGGTCTCAAAGGTGCCCTTCAGCGTCATGATGCGCATACCAAGGCCCGCCTGGGCGCCGGCGGACTCGGCGGCCAGCAGGGTAGTCAGGCCCGCGCTCAGACCCAGCCGCACAGCGGTGAGGATGAAGGGCACTGTGGCAGGCAGAGTGATGCGGAAGAAGATATCCACATCGTTGGCGCCCAGCACACGGGCAGCCTTGACCAGGGTGTTGTCGATGTTGCGGATACCGTGGAAAATGGTGATGCACATGGTCATAAAGGTGCAGATCCAGATCAGCACCACAGCCGGGGTCCGACCCACGCCCAACAGCAGAACGATCAGGGGCGCATAGGCCAGGGCGGGGATGTTGCGGATGAAGTTGATCCAGGGCTCGATAATCTTACGCACCGGGGTGTACCAGGCCATCAGGAAGGCCACCGGCAAAGCGGTGACGAAGCCCAGGCCAAAGCCCATGGCCACACAGATCATACTGTTGGCGAAGTCATCCCACAGCGCCTTGCGCTCAATCATGGTTTGCAACCCGCCCAGCACCGAATCCCGACCATTGATGGAGACAATGAACGGGAAGCTTCGGCCTGTCTTTTTGCCGATGGAAAGCAGGTACAACACCAGCAGCGCCACCACCAGGGAGAGGAGTAGCCACAAACGGTTCACCATCCTGGTGTGCCGCTCCGATTTGGTCAGGGGTCTTTTCGCCTGTTTTGTTTTACTCATGTGACACCTTCCTTTCCTCTTTTCTCAATTTCGTTGTTTTTTCAGGCTCAGCAGCCACAGCCGCCGCAACCGTTGGTGCCGTCGTAGGGCTGGTCCTTCATGCACAGATGGACCGCGCCCACCTTGAAGGTCTTGGGCAGGGCCAAGATATTGGGATTGGGCCCCACAAACTTTTTCTTCGCGTCCGCCAGCGCCTCCTCGAAGGTGGCCCGGGTCTTGAGGCCCATGCCCCGGGCGATGCCCGGCTCCTGCGCGCCAACGATGTAGATGGCGGCGGTGTTCATTTCTGCAATATGACCGCAGCTCATCATGGAAAAGCCGTGGAAGGGGTGAAACGCGTTGGCAAAGCGGTACTTGCGGATGTACTCCTCATTGGTGGCGAAATACTCGCCGTAGCGGTTCATATCCGGCAAAATATTCATGTAATCGTGCTGGAACATATCGTACAGCTCCCTCAAATAGGGCCACCGCTCGTCGTGGAAGTAGCCGTTGCAGATGGAGGAGCAGATAATCACGCAGTTGTCCTTCATCACCCGCTTGTGCCGGATGACCTGAGCGGACAGCGCCTGCATCATCTGAATGGGGTTGGTGCCCATGCCGTCGCCATAGTGGAACGCCTGGGGCATCCCGAACACCATCACGTCGTACTTCTTCTCCGCCCAAGGCACGTAAGTACGCTTGTCGGCGATCTCCCAGCTCACCGGCATCATCTCTTTGGCGCAGCCGGAGAAAACGGCGATCTGTCGGGAATACGTGTCCAGCACCGCGTCGCAGCAGAAGAAGGGATGCCCCATCTTTTCCTCCATCCACATGCCGATCTCGTCAAACTTGGTGCGCATCAGATTCTTGCCGGACACGGGAGTGAAGTCGCTGCGGTGCATTACGTCAGGGACATGGTGGCTGGCAATGCTCCGCCAGTGGGTGATACCGGTGGCACAGTGCTTGTACCCGCCGGAATAACCGCCGTAGGGATTGCCCTGGGTGTGGCCGATGAGGATGGGAATATCGCAGTCAAATACATACTTGTTCATCAGCACCGGGTCCCCCCGATGGGTGGCGCCCAGGTCCACCATGTGGTCGTAGTCCTCGCTGTCGTGGCTGGTGATCTGGTTGGTCCAATAGAATTCGTTGAACAGCTCCTCGCCCAGAATCTGCTTCATCTCGCCCACAGTAGCCCGGGGATGCAGGCCGTTGGAGAACAGCAGCAGGATGTCCTTTTTCTCCACCCCGGCGGCGTACAGCTCGTCCAGGCAGGCCCGGATAGACACCTTCCGATGGGCGGTGGACTGACAGCCTCCCTTCACAATGTCCGGGATCACGAACACCACCGTCTTACCCGGCCCAGCCAGCGCCTTCAGCGCGGGCATTCCAATGGGATTGCGGATACTCTCCAGCGTGGCGTTGTACAAGCTGTCCCAGTCCTGGGGCAGGCAAGGCGGGTCGGCCACAGTCTCGCCGGGAACAAACACATCGGTATTGTCGGGCAGGTCCGCAGCCATCAGGCCGTGACCATATTCAAACTCTAATTTCATGTGCGCCCTCCTTTATTCACCCAAGTACAGGCGGATGATCTCCAGATACTCCTCGGGATAGAAGCCGATCTCCCCCTGGAAACGGGTCAGGGCAATCAAACCGCCGTCGATTTCCTCAATGGAGGCCAGCATGGCGGCGTTGTCCGCCTTCAGGCCGCCGCCATATACCACGTCCATGCCGCCGGTACGTTCTTTGACGAATCGGGCAATTTTGGTGATGTAGTCCTTGCCCGCTGGGGTCTTGCCCGGACCGATGGACCACACCGGCTCATAGCCGATGACCACCCTGCTCTTGTCCACCCCGTCCAGGCCCACGTCAAGCTGCTCACCCAGCACCTTTTCCCATTCGGGCTGCTCCTCGCTGGTCTCGCCAACGCAGTACAGCACCGTCAGCCCCGCGTCCTGGGCACACTTGATCTCCTGGTTCAGCAGACGGTTTACGGCGGACATATCCGTCACACCGGCCTCGGCCAGAATGCCTTTCTTGTCATTGCGTTCCTCACAGTGTCCGATGAGGGTGGAAGCGCACCCCATGGCCTTCACGATGGAGGCAGGCCGATTAGTAGTGAAGGCACCAAAGTTGCCGCCTACCGCCGTATTCATGCGGTATACGCTCTGACTGCCCAACCGCACGGGGCTGCCCTCGGTCAGCGCAGACACCGCGCCAATCAGATGGGCCTCAGGCAGATACTGGACAAACTCCACTTTGGTGGAATCGTACTTTTTCAGCGCCTCCTGAGTGCCGTTGACCACCGCCGCGCCCCAGTCCTTCACCGGAGCCAGACGGTTCACGCCGCCCAGCTCCACAGGCACGTCAAACCGCTTCAAATTCAAATATATATGCTTCATTGCTTTTTCTCACTTTCTTAACAGAGCGTATTCCGGGAACACATCCCCCATCAGAGGCATGGCGTAGTCGAAAAAGGCGTCGTCAATCTGATTTCCGTCCACAATCCACTCCAGGGGAAACTTTTTCTCCACGTTGGCCACCCTGTCCAACGGCACCAGAGACAGACTGCTGGAGTATTTCGGCATTCGTACCGTGTTAATGGCCACCATATATCCGCTCTCCCCCTTCAGCGCGGACTCTACCGCAAAGCAGCCCACCGCATAGGCCTCCTCCCGGTCGGCGGAGGACACATAGGGGATGCTGGCCCTCCCCAGCAGTCCCGGCTTTTCCGCCCGGGACTTGAGGCCCAGCCTCTGGATGATCTGGTCGGTGATGTGCTGGGCGGTGCCGCCGGGCACCGTGTGGCCGAAGCCGTCCACGATGCCGGTGTCCGCCAGGGGCTTGCCGTCCAAGCCGCAAATTCCCTCGCTGACGGTGACCAGCAGGCCCTTCCCCTTCGCGTAGCCCTTTTCAACATCAGCCAAGAGCTTGTCCTCATCCACCGGGACCTCCGGCAGATAGGTCAGCACCTCGCAGTCGGTGAGCCGCTTGGCCAGCGCGCTGGCTGCGGTGACCCACCCGGCATTGCGGCCCATCAGCTCCAGCACAACCACATGAATGGGCAGGCCGGAGGCATCCAGGGCCAATTCAGCGGAACTCAGCGCGGCATACCGGGCGGCGGAGCCAAAGCCGGGACAGTGGTCGGTCAAATCCAGGTCGTTGTCCATGGTCTTGGGAATGCCGATGACCCGAACGTCCAGCCCCTCTTTTTTCGCCAGCTCGTTCACCTTATGGCAGGTGTCCATGGAGTCGTTGCCGCCGTTGTAGAAAAAGCAGTCGATGTTGAACCTTTTCAGCGTCTCCAGAACGGTGGGATAGTCCGCCTCTCCCAGCTTGCGCCGGCAGGAGCCGATGGCGGAGGCCGGAGTATGGCCCAGCTTGGCGATGGTCCCGGCGGGCACGTCGGTCAGGTCAATGAGGTCTCCGGCTAAAATGCCCTCCGCCCCGAAGCGGGCGGCATAGATTTTATCCACCTGTCCCGAGGCCCGGGCGGCCTCCACTACTCCTTGGAGGGAGCAATTGATGACAGCGGTCGGCCCGCCGCCGTGGGCCACGAGAATATTCTTTCCCATCATCAAATCCCCTTGGCGCGGTAACGCTCGGCCATCTCGTCCAGGCTGACGCTCTCGATCAGCGGGGCCTTGCCCACGCTGTCGAACTCCACAATCAGAGTGCCCACAACCTCCCTCACGCCGCGCTCAATGCAGTCCACGATGCGCCCTACGTCCTCATCAGGCACATTGCCGTACATCACGGTGTCCATAATGGGAGGCAGGAACACCCGGGGATCAAAGGCGGAGGGGTTGTCCAGCAGCAGCTTATAAATGCTGCCGACAGAGGCACTGTCCCGCAGGGCGGAGTTGTCCCGGAACAGCTCCCGCAGGTTGCGGGTGACCGCCAGACGGATGTCGGTATCCACGTTGATTTTACGGATGCCCAGCTTGGACACCTCTTTCAGCTGCTCCTTTTTGATGCCATAGGCGTCGTGGATGTCGCCGCCCAAAGCGTTGATCTCCTTGACGATATACTGGGGCACGGTGGAGGAGCCATGGCTCACCAGCGTCCCCTCGATACCCTCGTGCATCATGCACTCCTTGGTGGCGACGGCGATCTCCTTGCGGATCACGGTGTCCTTGCCCTTGTTGGCGCCGTGCTTGGTGCCGTAGCTGATGGCAAGAGCATCCACTCCGGTCTGACGGAAGAACTTCACCGCGTCCATGGGGTTGGTGTAGGTGGAGTTGGCAGCAAACACATGGTCCTCCACCCCGGCCAGCACACCCAGCTCACCCTCTACGGTGACGCCGCGCTCGTGGGCGTACTTAACAACCTCGCGGGTCAATTCCACGTTCTCGTCAAAAGGAAGAGCGGAGCCGTCGATCATCACGGAGGTGTAGCCCCCGGCGATGGCAGCCACACAGGACTCCATATTCTTGCCGTGGTCCAGGTGAAGCGCCACGGGGATAGGACTGGTCTCGGCGTACTTCTTCACCGCGTTGGCGATATTCAGTGCGCCCTTTTTCTTGTCCTCCAACGTACCCTGGGCAAAATCGGTGCGACCGCCCATGAAGGCATTGGCCAGATCCGCCCCTTGCAAAATGGCCGCGGAGCGGAACATCTCATGGACCTCAATGACGGCTTTGGCCTGACAGACGGCGTTGACGTTGAACGCTCCCTGAGCATAGTTGTACTTCTCGGTGGCGTCTAAGATGGCTTTCATTGGTACTAACGGCATGATTATCCTTCCTTTCTCCTCCGCAAAACCGGGCCGGCACAGCCCTCTTTTTCTGTATGACCACAGCGGTTTTCCGCCGCCTCCAGGCGGCGGAAAGGGGTATATCCCTTTCTTTAGATTTTAATTATTTAATTTATTTAATAATAGCTCAAACCTTCGGCTGTTGCAAGCTGTGAATTCACCTAGAATTTCCATCCGCTTCTTGTGCATAACGCCCAAAGTCAAGGTATAAATCCCTCAAAAATGGAGGTTACGCCCGCCTTATCCAGGGCTTTCATGGTTTCCTGATCCCGGACGGTCCAGTCCACCTCGTGAACACCATACAACGCCCTCATCAGCTGTAAGCTGGCATTACCCCGGTCCTGCCACTTGTAGGCAATGAAGTCCGGGCGGGTGGCGGCGGTGGTGAGCAGATTGGTCAGCACAAAGCGCACCGGCAGGGACAGATTCCCCACTTCACTGTCCCTCAGGAAGTTCTGGCTCAGCTGCCCCCGCAGAACATGGGGGTACTTCTCTTTCAGCCTCAGCAATACAGCTGGGTGAAAGGACTCCACACAATATGTACCCTTCCACCCCTCCAGCGCCGCCATCGCCTCGTCGGTAAGAGCGTTGGCGTTGCCCCGCTCCACCTTCAGCTCAATGACCAGAGGCGTTTTCCCTTCAAACAGAGCCAGCACATCCCGAAACAGGGGGATGCGCTCCTCTGTCCCCATAAGCGGGTAATTTTCCAAATCAGCGGCAGTAAGGTCCTCAATGAACGCCTCCGCGCCGCACACCCTCTTCAGGCTGCTGTCATGGACCACCGCCAGATTTCCGTCCGCCATGAGATGAACATCCAGCTCCGCGCCAAAGCCGTAGTCGATGGCCCGTCGGAACGCAGCCATTGAGTTTTCCGGGATACCCTTTTCCGCATCGTGAAGTCCCCGGTGGGCAAAGCGGACACCCTCCAGCACCCCCCATCCCGACTGGTTCTGCCGGGGACGGAGCAGCAGGCACCAGACCCCAGCCGCTCCCAAGCACCCCAAAGCCATTTTTGTGACCGCTTTCATCCGCGCATCTCCTTTCCCCGCCGCGTTTTGGCTTAGTCGTCCATATCCTCAAAGGCGTCCAACCCCGTCTTGACCTCCGCCTTGCTGTCTCCGTGCCGGACGAACAGCATGGTGACAAAGCTCATGCTCACGAAAAACGCGGCATAGGGGAACAGGATCTGATAGCTGATGTCCCGCATCAGCGTGCCCGCCAGCACCGGGGTGATGACCTGGGCCATCATGGATGCGGTGTAATAATATCCGGTAAACTTGCCCACGTCCGACCCTTTGCACATCTCCACCACCATGGGCAGGGAGTTGACGTTGATGGCTGCCCAGGCCAGCCCCACCAGGGCAAAGGCCACATACATGGGCGGTGTGATGGTGTTGGCATTGCGGGTCATCAAAAAGCCCGAGACAAAGCAGGCCGCCAGAAGGATGACCCCCGCCTGAATCGTGCGCTTCCGGCCAAATCTGGAGGCCACCACGCCGATGGGAATATAGGACACGATGGCGCCCACCGTAGCCACCATAAGGCAGGTATTGGTACCGCCGATGCCCTCTCCCATCACCGTGGCGACATAGCGGGAGAACCACGTGGTCACGCCGTTATACCCCGCGTACCACAGCGCGATGGAGGCCAGCAGAAAGATCAGGCTTTTCTTCACCGGCTTGGGCAGCACCTCGCCGCCGCTTCCGTCGTCCTTGGCAAGGTTCCACTCCGGATGCTTCTTCTCCATCTCCCGGTTCTCCTCCACCAGCTTGGGCTCCCGGATGGTGAGCAGCAGTACCACCACCGCCAGCACCATAATGCCGGACACGATGAGGAACAGCGGCTGGTAGTCAACATGGACCAAGCCCCTGGTCTTTTCTGCGGGGTAGAGCAGCACACTGATACCCAGATAGAGCACACCGCCCACCGCGCCCATCAGGTTGATGATGGCGTTACCCTTGGAGCGCAGAGGCTTCGGGGTCACGTCCGGCATGAGCGCCACGGCGGGAGAACGATAGGTACCCATGGAAACCAACAGCAGGCCCAGCACAATGATGAAGGAGACTAGCTTGAAGGGCGCGGCCTCCCGCGCGTAGCTGTTGTCCAGCATGGGCAGCAGGTTCATCAAAATCACCGCCCCGGCGGTGCCCCCCAGGATATAGGGGGTGCGGCGTCCCAGCCTAGTGCTGGTGCGGTCGGACAGGCCCCCGAAAAAGGGCAGCAGGAACAGGGCCAGGATGTTGTCCGAGGCCATAATCATACCGGTGAGAGATTCATCCATGTGGAAGGTCTCACCCAGGATGAGGGGAACTAGGTTGTCATACATCTGCCAGAAGGAACAGATAGACAGGAACGCCAGCCCCACCAGGATCGTACGCTTGTTGTTCAGCTTCAGTTCGCTCATGTTTCCACTCTCTTTTCCTTGTTGTACGCCCCGCCCCGGCAGGATACTTCCAGTGGGTCTTTGCCTTGGTCCGGCGGTACTTTGTTTCAGCCCCTCTCCCCTTCCCATGCACGGTGCAGGGCCGCGATGCTCTCAAACACCCAGGTGGGCTTCACTTCACTGACCTCCAGATCCGCCTTTGTCCCCTCGCCCGACAGGACAAAGGCGGTGTCGATCCCGGCGTTGGCTCCGGCGGCAATGTCGGTATACATCCTGTCCCCGATCATCACCGTCCTTTCAGGCGAAACACCCGTCCGCTCCATCGCCAGCCGGACCATTGCGGGCTGGGGCTTGCCGATAACCCTCGGTCTGCGGCCCGTAGCCCGGAACAGCATCTCGCACACACTGCCGCAGTCGGGCACCGACCCATACCAGGTGGGGCACACCCAGTCCGGGTTTGCGGCAATGAAATCCACGCCTTTGTTCAGCAGAATGCAGGCGTCCTCCAGCTTTTGGAAGGTCAGCTCGGTATCAAAGCCGATGACTAGACAGTCGATGTTTTCCTCCCGTTTATCTGTCACGGGTATGCCCGCCGTGCGCAGCTGACCTTTGAAGCTCTCCGTACCAAACACGTAGCACATCTGATAAGACGAACGAGACCGCAGGTCGGCAATGAGGGCATCCACCGAGGTGACAAACTCCTCCCGCACGGCCCGGATGCCCATACCGGCAAGCTTGTTGATATAATCCTGACCTGATTTGGACGAATTGTTGGTGAGGAAGCGGTATTTGCCCCCTCTGGCCTTTACGGCTTCCAAAAACGGAATGGTCCAGGGAAACAGGTCTCTGTCTAAATAAATAGTGCCGTCCATGTCCAGCAAAAACAATTCTTTGTCACCCAGGCGCGGCATCCACCCTCACCTCTCTGTCGCTATCCTTTTCCGGTAAAAATTATTTTCATCATTTGTAATTGAAACTTATTTTAGCACATTCTCTTCCTCCTGTCCATCCGTTTTGTGAATTTTGACTGAAACTTATGTCCGGAATCCGCTTTCATAATGTAAATTGACAGTGACATAAACCGTTTTCTCGTTCAAACCAACAGCAAAAGCGCCCCTCCAGCAAAACCGGAGGGGCGCTTGCGCCACCGTATCACATTATCTCATGCGTAGCAGGCGCTCAATGTGTTTGTAGAGCAGGAAGGTGATGACCGACACCGCCACGCCCTTGAGCAGGTTAAAGGGCACCACGGCGAAAAGCACCAGGGTAGACACGCTGTTGATGGCGGGGTTGACCTTGGTGCCCGCCTCGATAATGGCCTCCATGGGCATCCCATACAGGGCGGAGAAAGCGGGCAGCAGGTAGAAGGCGTTGAACACGCTTCCGAAGGCTGTCAGCACCAAGGTGCCCACCCCCATGCCGATTACCGCGCTCTTCCGGGATTTTTTCGCGTAGTAGATCACCGACGCGGGGAGAATGAAGGAGCAGCCCATCACAAAGTTGGACAGATCTCCCACAAAGGCAGTGGTGGTGCCCCGCAGCAGCAGCTTCAAAAGCTCCTTCACCAGTGCGCACACCACCCCGGCCACCGGGCCCAGAGAGAAGGAGCAGATCAGCTCCGGCACGAAGCTGAAGTCCAGCTCATAGAATCCGGGTGCGAATGGCAGCGGGAACTCAAAATACACCAGGATGGCGCCGATGGCCGCGAAGATACCGATGTAGGCTACACGGCGGGCGGAGGACTGCCGCTCAGTCTTGAGCCACAGCTTCTCCAGCGCCATGGCCACCGCGAAGATGGCCGCAAAAATCAGCAGGAACACCAGAACATACATCAGGTTCTCGCTGATATCTTGCATCAGTTTCGTCAGGTTTGGCATAAAAAATCCTCCTAAAATAGTCTGAAACGCCTGAAAGCACTGTCTTCCAGGCGCGACACTACCTCAAGAGGGGTCACGCGTCTTCTTCCATCCGGACTATACCGTTGGTCCCGGAGTTTCACCGGGTCAGCCGCTTTCGCGGGTCGCGGACTATACCGCCAGTGGGGAATCTCACCCCGCCCTGAAGACATTCATTCACTTGTTTCGTGCTCTATTATATGCCATGTGCCCGGAGAATGCAAGCCCTTTTTTGTCGAATCCTGTCTGCATTTTTTGAACTAACGTTTTATTCCCTCTTGACGTTTTCCAGCTGGTATAGTACAATTGTATCAACTTGATGAAAAGGAGGGAACACCATGGCTCTGGAGGAACACCGCACCTGCTGTTTCACCGGCCACCGGCCGGACAAGCTCCCCTGGGGGATGAACGAGCAGGACTCCCGCTGCGCCACCTTGAAGCGCAGTCTGGAGCGGGAACTGGAGCTGCTGTACCGCCGCGGATTCCGGCGCTTCATCTCCGGCATGGCCATGGGCTGTGACCTCTACTTTGCGGAGGCGGTGTTGGCGCTGCGGCAAAAATACCCGGACCTGACGCTGGAGGGAGCGGTCCCCTGCCCCACCCAGGCCCAGCGCTGGCCTGAGCACCTGCGCCGCCGCTGGAGGGATATTCTGGACCGCTGCGACCTGGAAACGGTGGTACAGCAGAATTACGACCGCTGGTGCATGCTCCGCCGGGACCGCTACATGGTGGACCGGTCCGCCGCTGTGCTGGCTGTGTTCGACGGCACGCCGGGAGGCACTCAGTACACGCTCAATTATGCCATGGACAAAAGGCGGGAGGTGCTCCTGCTGGACCCCGCCCGGCCGGAGGCGGAGGCCGTACGCTTCACCATGTGAAACGCCCCGCCGGACGGCGGGGCGTTTCCTCACATTTTCAGCGAACCGTTGAAGTGCTCCACGACCTCGCCCACGGCCTTGATGGCTTTGCCCGCCGCCTTCTGGGCAGAGCGCTTTTTCTTCTTGGGCATCATCATCATGCCGATGGCCGCGCCCGCCGCCATGGTGGCCCCGGCGATGGGCAGCATGGCCTTCTTGTCCAGTCTCATATTCATCACTCCTTCGCGGAATTAGCTTGCCCGTTTTCCCGCGAAACAGCAGCATTTTCAACTGGAAACTATTTCAAAATCAGCGACACCGGACAGTGGTCGCTGCCCTGAATGTCCGGGTGGATGGCGGCCGCCCCCACCCGCTCCGCCAGGCGGTCGGACACGATAAAATAGTCGATGCGCCATCCCGCGTTCTTCTCCCTGGCCTTGAAGCGGTAGCTCCACCAGGAATAGGCGCCCTCCTCCTCGGGGTGGAGCAGGCGGAAGGTGTCGGTGAAACCGGAGCCCAGCAAACGGGTCATGGCGGTGCGCTCCTGGTCGGAGAACCCGGCGCTGCCCCGGTTGGTCTTGGGGTTTTTCAGATCTATCTCCTCGTGGGCCACATTCAGGTCACCGCAGTAGATTACCGGTTTGGCTTTATCCAGGCTCTTGAGGTAGTCCAGCAGGTCGTCCTCCCACTCCATGCGATAACCGATGCGGGCCAGCTCGTTCTGTGCGTTGGGGGTATAGCAGTCCACCAGCCAGAACTCAGGATATTCCAGGGTGATGAGCCGTCCCTCATGGTCATGTTTGTCCAGGCCCATGCCGCAGGACACGGATCCGGGCTCCTGCCGGGCAAAAATCGCGGTGCCGGAATAGCCCTTCTTCTCCCCTGAGTTCCAAAACTGGTGATATCCAGGCAGCTCCACCTCCGCCTGGCCCCGCTCCATCTTGGTCTCCTGGAGGCAGATGAAGTCGGCGTCCAGCGCCAGCACGGAATCCACAAACCCTTTCTTTAAGCAGGCCCGAAGCCCGTTTACGTTCCAAGACACGAATTTCATGCCTTCTCCTCCTTTGTATCTTCCCTCAGCTGGCCTGTCAGCACACACAGGGCAAAGATCAGCGCCGCAAGCATGGCCAACGCCTCCAGCGGCATCACGAACCGCATCTCACCCAAGGTCAGGACAAAATTGTATTTCAGCCTCAGATAGACACAATAGCTTGCCAACGATGCTCCGCAGGCCAGCACCGCCGCCGGAATGCGGCGGACGTTGGCGCAGGCCCAGCACAGGGTAAATATGTCCGCCAGGAAGAAATACCGCTCGTGCATGTGGGGCAGAAAAAACGGCACGCCGGCACACAAAACCACCGCCATAGTCATGATGACATCCCGCTCCAGCCGTTCCCGGAGCCAAAAGCCCAGCGCCAGCAGAATCAGCACCAGTACCCCCGCCGCGAGGATACCCAGCTTGGAGGCCAGATTCTCATCCAGTTCGATGCCGTAAGGGATGAACTGATACACCGACGGGGCGTTCAGCACCAGCCGGGAATACTCCCCCATCTGGGTGAAATAGATGCCCAAAATGTCACCCACCGGTTTCCCCATAATCACAGCGGGCAGAATGACGATCAAATAGGTCAACGGAAACACCCACAGCTCCCGGAATTTCACCTTCCCCGCCAGCCAAAGCACGCCCCATAAAGGCAGTACAAAAATGGCCTGGAGCTTGAAGGCGAAAGCCATCCCCATCAGCGCCACCGAGGTCTTGTTCCGTCCCTCCAGCACCAGCGCGGAGGCGTGTACACACAGCGCGCCATAGATGGCGTCGCACTGACCCCACAAAGCTCCGTTGAGCACCACCGTGGGCAGCAGCAGAGCAGCGGCAAAGGCGCTCAGGGGAGCAATGCTCCCCTGACGTTCCCTGACCAGGGAACGAACCAGACGCAGACAGCCCCAGGCCGTCAGCACGTCCCACAGGATGGAAAACAGCTTGTAAAGATACAGGTCAGGCACACCCAGATAGGAGATAGCGGCGATAAAATAGAGGTAGGGCACGTTGTAGTCCCCCACGCTGCCCGCAATGGCGGAAAAGCCTCCGTTGCGCTTGAAAAACTCATACCAATGACGCAGAAAGCTGTTGTAGTCCCCGCTGGCGTAATCCAGGCACAGCACCCTGACCAGCATGGCCGCCCCAATGGGCAGCAGAAGCACCATCACCCAGTCCATATCGCGGATCTCAAACCAAACCAGGGCCGCCGCCAGCGCCGCCAGCGCCAACAGCGTCACAATAATGAATACACAGTCGTTTCCCCCGGCCCGCTCCAGGCCGAAGCAGGCCGCCACCATACCTGCCAGCAGCATCCCGCCCAGCGCGGCGCACAGGGGCGGTAGGCGTTTTGTCCAAAGCTCATTCATGAAAAACCTCCGGCCGCCCATCTTTTCCTAATCCGCAGCCGTCTGTTATCATACCACAGCCGCCCGTATTTTTCCACCCTTGATTCGCATTCCGGCGCTTGTACCAAAAAACAACGGCAAAACCCGGCGATATTCTCCTGCCGGCGGTTGACATTTTCCCTGTTTGGCTTTATTCTAGATCAGGAACTTTTTACGATCACGTCCGACGAACTGGAGGATTTTCATATGTGCGGTTTTACCGGCTTTGTCTCCCGCTGCGCCCCTGACTCCGACGCTTTGCGGGCCATGGGGAACACCATCCGTCACCGGGGTCCCGACGGCGAGGGGCACTATATTGACGGCCACTGCGGCATCGCCCACCGGCGACTGTCCATCATCGACCTGGCAAATGGCCAGCAGCCCATGCTCAGCCCCGACGGACGGTATGTGATCGCCTACAACGGCGAGATCTATAACTTCAAGCTCCTGCGGGAGGAACTGGTTTCGGCGGGCCACAGCTTCCTCACCAACTGCGACACCGAGGTACTGCTCCACGGCTATATGGAGTGGGGCCCGGAGGTTCTGAAAAAGCTGCGGGGCATGTTCGCCTTCGTCATCTGGGACAAGGAAAAGCAGGAGCTGTTCGGCGCCCGGGACCCCTTCGGCATCAAACCCTTTTATTATGCCGTCATGGGCAGCCTGTTTTTCTTCGGCTCCGAGTGCAAAAGCTTCCTCCCCCACCCCGGCTTCAAAAAGGAGCTGAACCCGGCGGCGCTGAAGCTCTACCTCACCTTCCAATACTCCGCCCTCAACGAGTCCTTCTTCAAAGGGGTATACCGCCTCCTCCCCGGCCACTATCTCATCCACCGGGAGGGGCGCACCGAATTCGCCTCCTACCACTCCTTCTCCTTCGACCCCCAGCCCATGCCGCTGGAAAAGCGGGCCGAGCAGATCCGCAAGGTGGTTGGCGAGTCGGTGGAGGCCCACCAGATCAGCGACGTGGAGGTGGGCGCTTTCCTGTCCGGCGGCATCGACTCCAGTGTCATCACCGCCCTGTCCCGGCCGGACAAGACCTACTCTGTGGGCTTTGCCAACAAAAACTTCGACGAGACCGGCGAGGCCAAGGCGTTGTGCGAGGAGCTGGGGCTGCGCAACATCTCCAAGACCATTTCAGCCGAGGAGTTTTTTGACGCCCTTCCCTCCATCCAGTATTACGCCGACGAGCCAAACGCCAACCTGTCCACGGTACCGCTGTACTTCTTATCCAAACTGGCGGCCCAGGATGTGAAGGTAGTGCTGTCCGGCGAGGGCGCAGACGAGCTGTTCGGCGGCTATATCACCTACCACACCACCAAGCCCTACCGGGCGTACCGCAAGGCCCCTCTGCCCCTGCGCAAAGCGGTTGCCAAGTGTGTGGCCAAGCTGCCCCGCTTCCACGGCCAGGGCTTTCTCACCAAGGCGGCCAAGGGCATTGACCAGACCTTCGTGGGGCAGGCGTTCATTTTTGACAACGATGAAGCCGAGCGGGTGCTCACCCCTGCCTACCGCTCGCCGATCACCTGGCACGATGTCACCGAGCCCTATTTCGAGACTATCAAGGGCGCGGACGACCTGACCAAGATGCAGTATCTGGACCTTCACCTGTGGCAGCCTCTGGACATCCTGCGCAAAGCCGACCGCATGACCATGGCCAGTTCCCTGGAGCTGCGGGTGCCCTATCTGGACCGGGAGGTGTGGGCAGTGGCCCGGTCCATTCCCAGCAATCAGAAAATGCGGGGCAAGACCATGACCAAATATCCCCTGCGCATGGCCGCCGTTCCTTTGCTCCCCGACGATTGGGTAAAGCGGGACAAAAAGGGTTTCCCCGTCCCCTTCATTGCCTGGCTCCGGCAGGAAAAATACTACAACTGGGCAAAAGACCTCATCACCCAGGACTATACGGCGGAGTTTTTTGACCAGCAGTATCTATTGGACCTGCTGGAGCAGCACTACTCCGGCAAGGCCAGGACCCATCGCAAGCTGTACACCGTGCTGTCCTTCCTCATCTGGTATCAGGTTTACTTCCCCGAGCGGTGCGGCGCGGAGCCCTTCCATCCCGGCAAATAGCAAAATTGTCCGCTGTGAGCTTCGCAGCGGACAATTTTTGTCGAAATGCGGAATTTCCGTCTAAATGTACTATTGAAAAAAGCCTATCACTTCGGTATAATATCTGCTGAACTTCTATCCCGAGCGCCCGAGCCATCGCAAACAGGCCCGACGCGATACCAGGAGGACATCTATGATTCTGCGTGTTGGCATCGACATCGGCTCCACCACCGTCAAGGTCGTGGTGCTGGACGAGGATAATAAGCTTTTGTTCCGCTCCTACGAGCGGCACTATTCCAAGGCCCGGGAACGGGCCTGTGAGACCCTGCGATCCATTGAGGACATGCTGAAGGGAAAGGACGTGCGCCTGGTGGTCACCGGCTCCGCCGGACTGGGCGTGGCAAAAGCTGCGGGGCTGGACTTTGTCCAGGAGGTATACGCCACCGCCGCAGCCGTAAACACGTACATTCCGGACACCGACGCCGTCATCGAGCTGGGCGGCGAGGACGCCAAAATCATTTTCTTCGGCGGCGCTCTGGAGGAGCGCATGAACGGCTCCTGCGCCGGGGGCACCGGGGCATTCATTGACCAGATGGCCACCCTGATGAATGTCACTGTCAGCGAGCTGGACGAACTGTCCCTGAAGCATGAAAAGATTTACCCCATCGCCTCCCGATGCGGCGTGTTCGCCAAGAGCGACATCCAGCCCATCCTGAACCAGGGCGGGCGGAAGGAGG
>CAJULJ010000041.1 GCA_910587395.1 uncultured Oscillospiraceae bacterium
GGTCGCCGGTCTCGGTGTTCCGCTTGGTGATGGTCAGGCTGCGCTTGTGATGGTTCATTTTCTCCACCGCGATGGTCTGCTCACCCTGCAAATCCTCGGCGTTGACGTGGACGCCCACCGGGGAACGGTCACAGTCGAAACCAGCAGGGGCGGACACCTCGCGGAACTCGTAGTAGCCCTCGGTGACATTGCTGACGGTGATGGTGCCATCGAGCTTGGTTTCCTCGGTGCCGATGACCTGTCCATCCCGCAGGATGACAAAAATAGCGCCAGCCAGGGGGCTGCCGCTCTCGGCCACCTTCTTTAACTGCACACGGACCTTCGCGCTGTTCTCGAAAATCAGGGAGATGTCATGCTCCCCGTCCCACACGAAGGGCTGCTTCACTTTGGACACATCGGAGCTGAGGATGAATCCCTCCGGGGGTGTGATCTCCTCCGCGATATAGCTCCCGGTGGGGAGCTGGGAGAAGTCCAGATCCTCCTTCAAAATATAGCCGCCGTCCTTGGTGATGTACTCGCTGACAAAGCTGCCGCCATCATCCAGCTTGACGGAGGTGATGCGGATGATTGCACCGGGGACGCCCACGGTGGGATTGTCGGCGTCTACCTTGCGGATCGTGCCGTCCCCCTCGGTGGTGGTCGGGGTGTTGTAGAAGGTGAAGGTATTGCTGACCGAGCTGTTGGGCAGTACGGTCACAGTTTGGGATTCGGTCTGGGCCACATAGCCCTCCGGGGCCGCGACCTCCGTGATGGTGTACTGGCCCGCAATCAGATCGTCGGCCTCGGCGGTGAGGGTAAAGGTGCCGTCTGCGCCGGTTTCCCTGGTGACAGAGAAATCGCTGTTCCCGTCCATGCCCTCCACTTTGAAGGTGACGCCGGGGATGGGCTTGTTGGTGCCCGCCTCCAGCTTCTTCACCGTGAGCTTCACCGTGTCGTTTTTCGGGTCGGGATCAGGAACGGCGATAAGGAGCCGCTGCATGGGCACCCCGGACTGTCCCGCCAGCTTCCAGGGCTGGGATTTGTCCCACTCGTAGATCCACAGGTGGTATTCGTGGAAGTATTCCGGGTGATCCAGCACCAAATTCACCCCGGTGGCCACATAGTCATAGGCAGAGTTGCCGGTGACGCCGCCGTCCGTGCTGTCGATGATGCTGTGGGTTCCGATTTTGCTCCAGTCCTTGATGAAGGAGGACTGGCCGTAGGTCTCATGGTACAGCTTCATCGCCGCCACAAATTCCTCCGCCATCTGCTCGATGAAGCCCTCCCGGTTGCTGTTCACATCCAGGATGGTGCCATGTTCATAGAGCCAGCTCCCAGCCTGGGCCACCAGGAACCAGATGTCGGACCAATACTGGGTCCAATGCTCCAGCCCCACGGCGTTGCCAGCGTCTGTGAAATCGCCGTAGGTACAGGAGTAGATGTAGGTGAGCAGCACCTTCAGCGAGGCGCTGTCGGCCTCGCTCGTATAGTTCCACTTCTGCCCGTTTGCCCCAGGGCCGAGGGTGCCCTTCTGATAAGCGCACAGGGCGCGGATCGGGGCGTCCAGGCCGGGGACGTTGACCTGTTCATCAAACACGTAGGGCAGGCCCACGTTGTTGATGGCGCTGCTGGCCGCTTTGTAGCGGACGGAGCGCCCGCCGATCTTCATGTAGTCCGAGGATTTCTGCGTGATACTGGCAGGGGCCGAGGACAGGCCCGTGGCGGCGAACGCCGACAGGGGCAGCAGGCCCATGACGCACACCAGCGCCAGAAGCAGGCTGACGGCACGTTTGATGATATTGTTCTTCAAAATGAAAACCTCCTTTGACATGGAACAGGGCCAGACCGTTTTCACGATCTGGCCCTGCCAGTGTTGGTATTTTGGATTGTGGAGATCATTGGGGGTATCGCGTGTAGAGGATGTAGGTGGGCTGATCCTCCAGCCACCATTGGGGGTACTGTCTGCCCCACCAGGCCTTGTTGTTGGTGCCGCTCTCGGTGGTGCTGATGTATTCGTCCGTCTTGTCCAGAACCACAACCACATGATGGGCTGTCCCGTTCCTGTATTCTACGAGGTCTCCGGCCCTGATCTGCTCCCAGCTTGGCCGGTCTACCCGCCGCCAGGGGAGGTCCCCAAAGGCGGTGTCGCTGCAAAGGGTGGCCCAGCCCGCGCAGTTGGTGGAGGACACCCCATAGGGGCCGCTGCTGGTGGAGCGGTAGGGGGCCGGGTAGACGGTGCCAGATGGATAGACAGTTTTCAGAGCCTTGATCGCGGCCCGGACAGTCTCCTCCGAAGGGGTGGCGGAGGGGGAGGCCGGGGTTTGTTCAACCTGCTTCACTTCCTCCTGGTAAGATGAATTGGGGTCGATGTAGACGCTGTTGGTGGCGGCGTCATACTCCACGCCGAAGTCAACGGCCTGTCCGATGTCCCGGAGCTTCACGAAGTTATTGCCGTGGATGGAGTATGCCTCCATTTGGACGCGCTGGCCGTTGACGTAGATGGGCTGGCTGCTGATGGTGGCCTTGAGGTAGTCCGCCGCTTGCGCAGCGGGGCCGCAGAGGGTGATGCCGGTGAGGATGCCGATGCCCATAAAAATGACTTCCCGCGTTCTGTTCATATCCTTGCGCCTCCTAAAAAAATGAAGTGTTTCTGTTTACACCCATATGATACCAAAGGCGGCACGGGAAGTCGAGGATGTCAGCCGGGGATCAAGAAGCGGCCACAGCTTTCACACACCAGCGGTAGGCGGGCTGATCCTCTACGCAGGTATAGAGGGTGATCTGATTGTGCGCGGTGACGGACAGGCCGGAGGTGTCGGTCACGGCCACCTTTGTGACGCTGGACACGGAGTAGGTCATGGTGCCCAGCACGGTGGTGAAGGTGATGGTATCGCCGGTGCGCAGGGTGTGGATCTTGCCGAAGTCATTGCGCACACCACGGTTATGCCCCGCGACACAAACATTGCCCAGCCAGATGCTGGTGCCCTCGAAATGGCCCGCCCCTTTCAGCAGGGGGGCGCTGCCGGTGCCCTCGTAGACGCCCACGGTCAGGCCGATGGAGGGAATTTTGAGGGTGCCCAGGCTTCTGTTGCTGTAGTACATAGAGCTGGTCACTTCGGTGAACGCGGTGGCCTGCCCGCCGCTCCCGGAGGTGCCGGTATCAACTGTGGGATACCCGCCGCCCGTGCCCCCTGTGGATGTGCCGCCGTCAGGGTTGCCCACGCTGCCCACCTGGTTCACCAGCCCGCCGTTGAGAGCGCCGGGGGCAAGGTTGTGGGTGAGGTATTCGCCGCTCCCCGGCAGATAGCTGGTGGGGGTGCCGAAACCGGGTGGGATCAGGGCGGTGTTCTTGCCCCTGTCCACGTTGGGGTTCTCCCACTCGTAGATGGTGTCATCGCTGGTGGGCCGTCCGAACAGGTAATCGTCCGCGCCGTCGATGCTGTATTCAAGGGCACTGGCCGGGGCTACGCACAGGGCGGCGAGAGCCGCCGTCAAAAAGAAAATGCACAGGTGCCGTTTCATGTTCTTACGCTCCTTCCTTTTTTGGTTTGGATGATCCAAAACGCCGCCGCAACAGCGGCCACGCCGCCCACACAGCCCAGGATGGGCAGCAGGCCCACGCCGCTGCCCTTTTCTGTGGGGGCGGTGGTGGGGGCCGGGGATTCCGGCTGGCTGGATTCCTGGGCGTCTTTCTCCGTGTCGGCCAGCTCCACGCTGCCGAAGATGGCGGTGTAAGTCACCACCTCGCAATCGGTCTTGGCAACCTGCCCGGTGTAGCTGGCTGTCACCGTGTAGCCGGTGGCGGAACGGGTGCTGGAGGTGCCTGTGTAGGTGGCTGTGGCGGTGTAGAAGCCGTTCTCGCCGCCGGACCACTCCACCGCGCCCAGGGTCAGGGTCTTGCCCCCGTCCGTGATGGTCTTGGGGATCAGCTCCAGGTCGGCGTCCGTTAATCATAGTTAGGGATGTACCGCAAAAGTATTTTCAGATGTCGATTTTACCCGCAAAGCGGTAGAAAATCTCCACTTCCTGCTCCCGGACGCCATCCGGCCCCCGCATCCCTTCATGAACCAGGATTTTCTCAATCAGCGTATTAAGCAGGGGAGCGTCCAACTCCGTGATTTCGCTATACTGCCGGATGAGCTTGACCCACTTTTCGGCGTCCTCTACGGACTGTTTATCATTTTCCATGGCCGATTTCAGCGCGGCCATCTTATCATCCAGTTCCACCTGCTCCGCCTGATACCGCTCAGACAGCAGATTGAAGTTGCTCTCCGTAATGCGGCCCGCCGACCAGTCCTCGTACATCTTTACGAAAAGGTCATTGACCGTCTTGCGGCGCTTTTCGGCTTTCCTGAGTTCGGACTCTCGTTTTTTCCTCTCTGCCTGCCGCCCCTTATCGCCATTTTGAAGCAGACGTTCCAAGAGCTGCTGCTCATCCTTCTGTGCCATGGATGCCCAGAATTGCAGCCGTTCCAGCACATAGGCGTACAGTGTGTTGTAGCTGATAAAGTGCATAGTACACTCGTCCACCTTTTTGCTGTAGGTACCACAGGAGAAATAGCCAGGATGGTTTCCCTTATTCTGCCTTGCAAAGTGCATCGTCCATCCGCAGTCCGCGCACCTGACCAGCCCAGCGAATATCTGTGTCGTGCCATCCCTCCGCTGCCTGCGGCGGCTGACGATCTGCTTCTGCACCTGCTCAAACACATCCCTACTGACGATGGCCTCGTGAGTTCCTTCCACGCGTACCCACTCTGAGGTGGGATTCCTGGTCTGCTTCTTCAGTTTGAAAGATTTGACGGACGTTTTATTGTGGATACTATTGCCAAGGTAGTTCTCATCTGTTAAAATAAGCCTGATTTTCGTTTCATTCCATGCATACTGCGTTTTCTCGGGCGCATTCTGATAGATGTGCGCGTAAGCCCCCTCTTTGATGTAGTGGAGATATCCAGGAGTGGGAACCTTTTCCCGAATCAGGGCCTTCATGATTTTCGCCGCGCCCATTCCGTGGACAGCCATGTCGAAAATCTTTTCTACGATCCACTTCGTTTCCGGGTCCACCAGCAGATGGCCTTTTTGATCCGGGTCCCATCGGTAGCCCAGCGGTGCGAATGAACTGATGTGAGCGCCGTTCATCCGGCGGGCTTTCAGGGCGGCTTTTACCTTCTTACTGGTCTGCCGCGCGTGCATCTCGTTAAGGATATTTAAGAATGGTGCCAGCTCACTTTCTCCATTTAGCGTATCCACATTGTCGTTTACCGCGATATAACGGACACCTTTGCTGGGGAAATAGATTTCCGTATACTGGCCCGTCATGATGTAATTGCGGCCCAGGCGGGATAAATCTTTGGTGACCACGCAGTTGATTTTCCCATCCTCAATGTCATCAATCATCTTCTGGAAGCCGGGGCGGTCATAGTTCGTACCAGACCATCCGTCATCCACATACTCGGATACCACGTTGAGGCCATGGGTCTGGGCGTAGTCACGAAGCATCATGCGCTGCGTTTGGATGCTTCCACTGTCCCCTTGCTGCTCATCGTCACGGCTGAGTCTGAGGTAGAGCGCTGTGTTATAAATCGGTTGTTTCAAAAAACGACCCTCCTTTGGTTGAAACAACCCACGCTTACGGAACCACAATACCATAAGCGTGGGCAGATATCCAGCGCTTTTCCCTAACAGGCCGGACGGATATCATCGTCCCGCCGCTGGGCGGAGAATTGGATCACATCCTCCAGCAGCGTGTTCAGCGGTTTCCCGTCCGCTGAGAAATGTTCTGTAACTTTAATGCGTGTTTTCCCATGGATAAAATATAACTGCCCGTCTTTTGAATACCTGTAGCGGCCAATGCCGAAAACTTGCTCGGCCAAGCTACGATTCGGTTTAATAATAGCAACGCCTCCTTTTTTCGCTTTGCGGGCCCACACGGCGCGTTCTGCGGAGGTGTTGGGCTTGGGTGATGCTGGGACTCGTGGGATGCCCACGAAGGGCCACAAACGGCGTTTTACCGCTCTCTGTGGCCGATGTGGTTCTCCCGCTCCCTGAACTCGATCCGCTCTATAGCCCGCTCCATCTGAGACTGCTGGCTTTGGATTTCCCTGCACAATCCCAACTGCTTCCTTGCCGCCCGGATGTCGCGGTTGATCTGCGCCAACTGCTCGTACAATTCAGCCTTTTCTGCCATAAGCCGATCCGGGGGGATACCACACTGCTCCAAAATAGAAGCAGCCTCCATGTACCGGAAAAATTCCGCTTCCATGCCGGACAGCCCTTCCTCGTAGAACGCCTTGGCCTGGGCCAGTGCCGTTGCGTCTGTCAGGGCGGTGTACAGCTTCTGCCGTTTCTTCTTTTTCACATTGAGGATGGTGCGCTGCTTGGTCAGGCTGGCCAACGTTTCCTCTGCGCGGACTTGAAATGCGGCTATATCCTCCTGCGTGGCAATACCGTTTTCCCGGAGAAATGCAAATTGCTCCCGATAATGCTCGGAGTGCATGACGTCCTTTTTCATCTGCGGTGTCATCCGGGGCGGATACTGCCGCTTTTCGATTTTGCCTAAAACGTACAGGTAATGAACATAGAGTGCCATCAAGCCAGTGTATTTTGGATGCTTTTTGTAGGGCTGGTAGCGAGGCCGAGGGATAACTGCGGAGCGGCGTCCGGCCTCGATTTCTTCCAGATTGCCCAGAATTGCAGTGCAAATGCCGTCCTCGGCGAACAGCGGATTCTTCCTGCCGGGGTACATGAACCGTTCCTGACCCCGCAGACGAAAGCCCAGGCGGTTCCCGTGACTGATCTCCCAGCCCATGTGCTCGATGAGCATGAAGAAATGGCCCAGGTCGTTGGCGTCCTCGATGGCGGTGCGCAGGTCCTCCTCCAGCATGGAGCGGAAGGTGGGCTGATCCCTGGATTGACGCAGCCATTCGATGTAGCTGACGGTCTGGGAGGGCTGGCCCTCCATGATGACGGATAGCCCATGCTCCCTGCACAGTCGGTCTGAGATAGCCCGAATCTGACGGTAATATTCCTGTGTAGTGACGTGGTATTTTTCCCCGGTCTGCGCGTTCACCGAGTTGAACACCAGATGGGAATGGATGTGGCCTTTATCAACATGGGTCCCAATGACCACCTCGTAGTCGGCCAAATACTCAGCGGCAAATTCCTTTGCGATCTCCAGCGCCAGTTCCGGGGTGACCTCCCCCGGTTTGAAGGACTGGATGATATGATAGCATTGACGGCCATCCAGCTTTCCCACATCCCGCTTGGTATCCATCATCTGGCGGTACTCCCGGCCAGGGTCGCAGTTCTGATGGGCAGTGAGGATTTGATGATCCGTTTTATCCCCGTTCAGCACATACTGGATGGCCTGATCCAGACGGGCGTTCCGGGCCAAAATTTTCGTAACAGCCATTATTTCCTCGCGATCTGATACATCAATTCGTAGACCTGATCCAGCAGGAACAGTCCCTGCTTGGCGTCCTCAGCTTTGGCGATTCCAGCGTTGACGCTGTGGGCGATTTGATTGATGTTGTTTCCAATATGATGAATTTCCGTGCGTAGAGCCTTAAACTCTGAGGTCGGGCGTGACCGAACAGGATTACCTTCCAAGAGGCGAACAATATATGCCCGCTTGGTCAGGCCGCACTGTTTCGCCTGCGCGTTGAGCAGTTGGTACTGCTTCGGCGTTAGCTCGATGTGAAGATGGCGCGTATTTTTATTGGACACTGGTTTTCTCCTTCCGTTGGAAATAAAAAAGCGGCAGGCCGTTTTCACAGCCTGCCAGCGTGGGATGTGGTCTTTACTTTGTCGAGCCAGGGACAAATAATTCTTTGAGGAAGGCGGTGGCTTCCTGGGCCTGCTCCTTCCCGGTCTGGTAGCTTTCCACCAGCAGGACGCCGTTCCTGCCGGAGAGGTCGTTGGCGGACACGTCTACATGGAGCCACTGGCCGTCCACATACACGAGGTTCCAGGTGTGGGTCTTGCTGCTGACGGTGAAGCAGGGGATGTCCGCCGCCCCGCACAGGAACTTCAGCGCTCTGGCGTAGGACCCGCAGGCCGCTTTCAGCTCCCCGGCGTGGGGGGCGAAGGTCTGGGTGATGCCGGCTGTTTTCCCCTTTTGATAGGCCAGCAGGGTGCGGGTGTAGTCGTTGAAGTATCCTACCCGTTCCCGGTCTGAGGCCAGCGTCCAAGCATGGTCAAGGGCGGGTTGGATAAAGTCCAGGGGTGCCTGGTAGTTCTCCGGCATCTCAGCGGACACAGCGAAGTAGTCCAGGTACTGCCAGTAGTTGGTGAAGTTCTGCGGCACATGGTGTTCATACCGAAGAACGCCCTCCATGCGCCCGATCAGCTTTTTCACTGCGCTGTAGTCCTCCTTGGATACCATGGTGTAGGCGGGAGCGGTGTCGCTGGTCCCGTCCACCATGGTCTGGCGGATGGCGTTGTACAGCTCCCGGCTGTACACGCCGGTGAACACCTCCGGGCTGGCCTCCTGGGAGAAGTCCTCCCGGCTCCAGTGATCCGCGCTGATGGCGTAGGGGGCGGGCGTCTGGGGTTGGTACTCCGCCGCTTGGGCGGGGATGGTCAGCAGGGCCGCAGTCATGGTTTCGACCAGAAGCAGGGACAGGGTTTTTCTGTTTTTCATGCTCGATTCCTCCGTTTCGTAATATGGTGGGGCTTTCGCAAACCGAACCATACCACAGAAGGCGGGGAAAGTCGAACACAATCGGCAGACAGGGTTTGGGCACTCCGCAGCCCGTTGCCGCTGATCTTCCGCCCGCAGGCGGCATTGGGGTCAGGGGATTTTCCCTGCAAGCTGCGCAAATGTACATTTGCGCGATGCTTGCGCCCTCGCCGCCGGGGGCGGCGAGGCCTTGGCCCCGCCAGCGGCGGGGTTTTCTACCGGCGGTAAATTGATTGGAATGGGCGGGTGGAGACCACCCTCTCATCAGAAAGGATACCACGCTGCTCCGTTTCCGCCTGCGGCAAACTGTGCCCGCTGGGTGTGATAGATTCACCTCGTCCTCTGTAAAAAGGGAAGCAGGGTGTCAATCATACACCCTGTTCTTAAGCTTTCCCGGCTTGGGAAAGAATATCCTCCTCGCCGTCCTCGTCCAGCCAGACACAAGATGCGGCGCACTCCACGAACCAGTCGGAGCGTAGCAGGGACAGGATGATGTCCCACATGACGGCGAAGTCATCGCCGTGGCCCTTGTCCGTGAAAGAGAGGACATCTCCCTCAGAGACACAGGGAAAATTGTGGGTGGCAAATAGGCTTTTAATCGTTCGATGGACGTTCTCCAGCGTGAAGCCCCGTCGCTCTGCAATGGCCTTGTCAAAAGAAAATTTCACATTCATTTTGTGAGCCCTCCTACTATGCGGTGGCCCACATGATATCACCTTCCCTCAGCAATATCCAGATAATTTGCCAGACAGTTCACGGTGAGGGGGTCAGCGTAGACACCCTTGCCAGAGCGATACCCTGATATGTGGACAGGCAGGGTGTCACACATAACCCCCTGCCCTCAGCCCTGCTCCCTACCAGATGGCGCGTCTGGCCACTGGTTCACGCATGAAACTGCATTCTTGAGTAGGTCTCCAATGGTCTGAAACGTCTGGGCCAACTCGTAGGACTCCTGCACAGAGTCCTCAATTTCTTCCTGCGTCATGCGGGTACACTCCGTCCAGATCCGCACGTTTTCCTCTGTGGGGGTCAGCAGAACTGCTTTTTCATAGGCTTTACAGAACAGGCCGGCGATTTTCCCTCTGCGGTTCGCTTCCGCATCCGATTGGTTGATCTCCCGCACAGCCGACAGCATCTCGGCGGCAGCGGATTCTTGTTCCTCTGGTGGGAACTGTTGAACAGCTTTCAAAATCCTCCAGCCTCGGTTAATGGACAGTTCTTTGTTTTCCAGAGCGTCTTTCAGCGATTGGGGCGCATTTTCGGCCAGCTGTGCAATCCTGCCCATGGCCTGCTCCCCGATACCGACAGCCTGGGCCATCTCCTTACGTGTGTCCGTAGGGGAGTAACCTTTCGGCGAATTCACCGAAAGGTCGGTGCGGGTTCCCTGGTTCGCTCTCGCCCTGGCTTCAAACTCCGGTTTCAGCTTCAGCGCGATCTTGCCCAATTCCCATTTGTCCAGGTTACGGCGGCCCTTCTGGGTGTCCAGCGCCCACTGCTTGGCTTCCAGCAGATCGGCGAACGAGAACACCAGCATTCTATGGGGCAAGCCGTGCTTTTCACAGATTCGGAAGCGATTGTGGCCATCTACAATGGCCATATCCTCATTGACAATGATGGGGGCGTAGCATCCGTTTTCCAGGATATCGCTCTCCAAAGCAGAAAACTGCTCTCCGCTTAACGGCGGGAGCAGTTGTTCCATCTCCGGCAGAACGACAGGGGTTCGCTCAGAGCTGCTGTATTCAGTTTTTGTGTTTTGCATAGTACATCTCCTTCAGTTTGATTTTGAAGGTCATCGCCGCAAATTGCCGTTCTACCCAATCCGGTTCCTGACAGGCAACCCTGCTCGGCGCTGTGTCGTATGGCTTCCCTTGGCCCGCTCCCTCAAACTGAAATCATGACAGGCTTCCCCGAAAAAGTATCTGA
Organism: uncultured Oscillospiraceae bacterium; assembly: GCA_910587395.1. Taxonomy (GTDB): domain Bacteria; phylum Bacillota; class Clostridia; order Oscillospirales; family Oscillospiraceae; genus Enterenecus. The sequence continues at coordinate 10,580 of CAJULJ010000041.1, forward strand.
TTGGACGGTCATTTACTTTTACCCCCAAGCGCATATGCACCTGGGGGTACAGCGTAAAGCCTGTAAATGACGTCCAATCTCTTTCGAGAAAGCCTATTAGAATAGATATGAAGTAAAAAATGATTTCCAATAATACCGCTGTAATAGTAAGTATAGCATCTACGGGAAAATATGTCAACCCTATTAATTGCTTGATTTTCTAGTCTCTGATAATATGTTACCGGGTGCTATCTCACAAGAGATACATGCGGCATGGCCTACATCGTCCGCTTTGCGAAGCGAACAGGGGCTCAGAGTCATAAATCTTGCGGATACTCCTGACAAAAGAGGGGGCAGAGCAAAAATCCCCTATTATTCGACCAGGATAGTCCTCTACTTACTTGCCAAGAGTGAGGGTGCCATGCTATAATACTGCCGATGCTTCAGGTGGTAGGGGGTGAGCGGCTTGTGGTGCAGGAATTGCAATATTGAAACCAATGCGGATGTTTGTCCAGTCTGTGGCGTTGCCACTGCTGAGGATTTGCCCGTTGAAGTTTACTGGTGTCCACACTGCCGAGTCCCCATTATTTACCTCGTGAGCCAACCAGACAAGGGTGTTTGTACTGTTTGCGGCGGAAAAAGCAAGTACATCTCCGCCGACCTTCGTCCAGTTTTCCCCGAAGAGCGCCTGCTCGTTGAGATTCTGCTTGGCAAGTCTCCGAATGAGTGGATTGATTGCTCCATCTGGGCCAGCAACAATAGATACTATATTGATGGTAAGCCCATCTCGATGCCAAACAGTATTTATCAAAACAGTGATACTAGTGTAATTGCCGCTTGCATAGAGGAGCATAAGGCTGGCAACACCTATAAAGCCTTTGACCAGCATATAGCTCTGTTCATCAAAGCAAACAAGCGGCGGCTGGATTTTCTCAAAGACGAAGCGGGACAGTTCATCACCTGCGCGGCCAAAGGATTTGCACCGGAGCAGATTGTGGCGTCCTTCTCAGGCGGCAAGGACTCAACGGTGACAGCCGACCTTGCCATCAAAGCACTGAGCAATCCAAGTCTCGTACATATCTTTGGCGACACAACCCTGGAGTTCCCCGCCACCATGGAATATGCTAAGCGATACCGTGATGCACATCCTGAAGCCATCTTCCAGGTAGCCCGAAACGATGACCAGGATTTCTATGAGGTTTGCGACGATATTGGGCCGCCAGCCCGGATGATGCGCTGGTGCTGCTCCATGTTTAAGACTGGCCCGATCACACGTATCATAAACAGCCTTTATGGGAGCGAGCAGATTTTGACTTTTTATGGCATTCGAAAAGCAGAATCTGTGAGCCGAAGTAAATATAACCGTATTGAGGACAGTGCTGATGCGGTCAAGATCAAACAACAGACTGTTGCGTCTCCAATTTTTTTCTGGAAAGATATCGATATCTGGCTCTATATCTTGGCTGAGCAGATCGATTTCAATGATGCTTATCGTCTTGGTTACGACCGTGTCGGTTGCTGGTGCTGCCCGAACAACACCCCTCGGGCTCAGTTCCTCTCCAGCATCTATATGCCTGAGCGCTCCAAGGCTTGGAGGAAGTTCCTCGTGAGCTTTGCGGAGCGGATCGGCAAGCCTGACCCGGAGGTCTATGTGGACTCCGGGAAATGGAAAGCTCGCCAGGGCGGAAATGGCCTCGCTTCGGCGAGTGATGTCAAAATCAGGTTCACCAACTGCACGGCTGAGGATCACGCCAAGATATACCGGCTGGTTCGGCCTTTTGATGACGAACTCATTGGGATGTTCGTGCCATTTGGCCGGGTAGCACCGGAGTTAGGCAAAAAACTGTTGCGAGAGGTGATTGTGCTGGACAACCGCACAAATGTTCCAATCCTGTCACTACAGCCTTTTGCTCAAGACAGCTATGATTATGCCGTGAAAGTGCGGACGATGAATGTGGCAGACCATGATGATTTGCAGCGTATGGTTAGCTACCAGATTCGCAAGTTCAACGCTTGCCGAAAATGCCTTAAATGTGAGTCAGTCTGCAGGGCTGGGGCTATCTCCATCAGTGCTATCGGCTATTATATAGACCCCTATAAATGTATCCACTGCAAGGCATGTGTCACCGCGAAGTATATTGACGGTGGGTGTACAATGGACAAGTATCTGAGAACCAAGTAGGAGGAGATGAGGCAATGAAGTTCCGTGCGCACGATACATTTTTCATCCGAAAAGGGTGGTTAAGCAAGGGCATGAAATATGTGAATGCCAAGGAGGATATCTTTATTGCCAAGGATGAGAACCCAATGGATGTGCTCGGGATTGGTGCAAATATGGTCAAGGCGCTCCGTTATTGGCTACAAGCAGTAGGGCTGACCGAGGAACCAACATCCGGGCGGCGAATCCAGCACTTTACTCCCCTCGGAAATAGTATATTTAATAATGACCGCTACATTGAGGAAAGCGGCACAGTATATCTTTTGCAGTATCGTCTCGCTTGTAACCGCGAGGACGCAACCGCCTGGTACTACTTCTTCAATGAGTTCAATATGTCTGAGTTCGGTCGGGACGACTTCGTGACCTCCCTGCAGAACTTTATTAGGATGGTGGACAGTTCAGAGAATATTGCTATCCGTTCCCTCAATGATGATTTTACTTGTATCATCAATACCTATGTTCCCCGCTATAAGACCAACCCAAATCGTGTTTCCCCGGAAAGCAACATTGACTGCCCGCTTGGTGAGCTTGGACTGGTCGATATTTTGAGCAAGGAAAGAAAAACCTACAGGAAGTCGATTCCTGTGGCGAGTTCAATCAACCCATGGATTGCGTTAGCTGTTATTGCCGACCGCGCTGGTGCGCAAAAAGAGATTAGCCTTAACGAGCTGTTGACCGCACCCTGCAATATCGGCAGAGTGTTCAACCTAGATGCCATTACCATGCTTGACGTGCTTTATCAAATAGAGCGGATCGGCGAGGTGAAGATCAATCGCACTGCAGGACTGGACGTAGTGCGCCTAATAAACGACCGCACCTTCCAAGATTGTGTCGAAGCGTATTATGCCAGCATTAACGAGTAAACCAGGAGAGTGGAGCAATGAGCGAGATGATTTCTGTTGCCTCTGGATTTCAATACTCTGTAAATATCGGGTATGATCTCCACAATGAGGACAAGTTAAAAAATTTCATCCCCACACAGTCTGCGTTGCGGCTGCTGGAGGAAATTCTGGCCAGCACCTCTGTGACTTCCACCGAGCGGGCGCGAATTTTGATTGGTGCGTATGGTAAAGGAAAATCTCACATTGTGCTCACGATTCTCTCTATACTCCTCAGAAAAGACTTGGCATTGTTTGAAAAGCTCCTGCCCAAAATCGAAGAGGATCCTAAGTTAGCACAGTATATACATAACTATTATTCTGACCTCAGCCATCATTTCCCGTTTGCCAGAGGACTCACTGGAGGCTAAACTTGTCAAAACAATCTCGCTTATCTACACTTTGGCTCAATTTGAGCGGCTAAAACCAACCAAAGACGAGATAGTGAGCATTTTCTCGACAGCTTATACCGTATCCGAGATTACCGATGCCATTGATAATCTAATTGAAAAAGAGTTTGTCGTATACCTTAAACGCAGCAATAACTATCTGCGCTTGAAGCAAAGCTCCGGTATTGATATATGGCAGAAAATTAATGACCTTGTGGAAGCCAACGCCAACCAGATTTCCGTGAGGGAAATTCTAAACACTACCAATTTTGACAACTATCTCGGTTTGCAGGGAACGGGACAGGAGGTCTCTATCATGCGGAGTACCCTTGTCCGCACTGGACTCTGGGATGAATCGGATGGAATGCCCCGAATTGTCCTGCATCCCAAGGACCGCTACGTCACCAATATGATACAGTCCATTGAAGATTTCTTCCTGGACGCTCGAAATACCGGTTCTGTTTGCTTTGATGCGCTTTATAGTACGCTCACCCTGCCTGAACATAGTATTGGACTACGGCGTGGGCTAATCCCAATCTATCTTGCTGCGGCAATGCATGAGTATAAGGATCAGCTTCTTATCAGTTTGATAGCGGCAAGCCAGACCTCGTTATTGTGAGCCATGCCAGCAATGTTATCGGCCTGATTGCTCCCGTTGAGGATATTTTCCGCATTTCCAAAGGGTATGGATCCCATACCGTGTTGGACATGGCACAGACTGCCGGACTGGTAGACTGCAACATTGGTCAAGAACTGTTCGACTTTGCTGTGTTTGCAGGACATAAGACTTTGCTTGGTCCTACCGGGATATCTGGCTTTGTGATGAAACCGGATATCAAGTTGCCGTCAGTGCTGTTTGGAGGCACAGGATTTGAGTCTGCAAATCAAGATATGCCCAGCACCTTGCCGGAGCGTTTCGAGTTTGGCACGATGAATACCTCTGGGATTGGAGGACTAAATGCAGCATTAAGATGGATTGCAGGAAAAGGCACAGCGAACCTCTACACAAAGGAGCTGGAGAAAAGAACGCAATTATTAAATCTCCTCAGCAAATACAACTTTATCAAGATTATTGGCAACATCGAGGGAAGACAATATGTTGGAATTATTTCCTGCGTGATAGATGGAATCAGCAGCGATATTGCCGGTCAGATATTTGCAGAACGGAACATAGCCGTGCGGACCGGCCTCCATTGCGCTCCTCTGGCCCACCAATTTCTTGGCACTTATCCGGCGGGCACTATTCGATTTAGCGTTAATCACTTTACTTCCGATGAGGATTTTAACGAACTGGAGCAGGTCCTTGATGGAATAGCCGAAGAACTGTAGGTGGAGGGCGAATATGAGCTTTCAGGACATTGAGTTGAAACCGGAGTATAGGTCGCGGCTTGACAATGTGATTCGTGACTTCTATAACCCAATTTTGAAGCAGTCGGTCGTATATAAACGAGCAGTCGGCTTTTTTTCTTCGTCTGCTCTGCTGTCTTTAACTGCTGGCATCTGCGGCTTAGTTGAAAATGGCGGGAGAATTCAAATGATTGCCTCGCCACGTCTGCAGCCAGATGATATAGATGCGATTAACGATGGGCTCAGGCGGCGGGATGACGTTATCAAAGAGGCTCTCCTTCGAGAACTCCGTGACCCCAAAGGTAAATTTGAAGAGGCGCGATTGAATCTTCTGAGCAACTTGATTGCAACGGGCAGGCTGGAAATTAAAATTGCATTCCTGGAAGACGATAATGTAATCGGTATGTTCCATGAAAAACTGGGACTCATGTATGATGTCGAGGATAATATCATCGCATTCTCGGGATCGATGAATGAGAGCGCCAATGCTTTCACCAAAAATTACGAAGCGATTGATGTCTTTGCCTCTTGGACTCAGGACATAGAGCGGGTTCTTGCCAAGCAAGCTGCTTTTAACGCAATGTGGGATGACTATGAGCCCAGCATCAAGGTGATGGATTTTCCAGATATCCAAGAAGAAATTTTGAGGAAATACAGGATCGATGAGCAAATAGATACCTCCTTGGATAACCCGGACTACGAGTCTCCGACTAAGCTGCATCTCTCAGACCGTGACACTGCGTCACCCTTGATCGGCCCTACGGTGCCGCCCTATGTTCATCTCAGGCCATATCAGAATGAGGCCATTGAGAACTGGGCAAAGCAAAACTACCAGGGCATTTTTGATATGGCCACTGGCACCGGCAAGACCTATACAGCTCTCGCGGCAGCGGCGGCGCTCTTCGCGGCAATGAAGCAGAACCTGGCTGTGATTATCATCTGCCCATACCAGCATCTGGTGGAACAGTGGAAGAATGACATCATAGCATTTGGCATGAAACCCATCGTATGCTATTCTGCTTCATTACAGCGTAATTGGCGCGACAGACTCAAAAATGCTGTGAACAGTTTTAATCTGGGGGTACAGGAGCACTTCTGCATGGTTTCAACCAATGCTACTTTCTCTATTGACTATGTGCAGGACCTCATCATGAAGCTCACGGGAAATGTCTTACTCATTGTAGATGAGGCGCACAACTTTGGCGCTGAAAATCTGAGCCGGACTTTGCTCCCGAATATTCCCTACAGGCTGGCACTATCAGCAACCATTGGTCATCCCGTGAGTTCTTCTTAGCGAGAAACTTGAGGTAAGTGGCATGTTTGCCGTTGATTGTGTAATCACTTTCAAACATGGGGATCCCTCCTTAGTTCAGCTTGGTGTGGGTTTCACTGAGTTTATTCAAGTGATAGCGGTTACCAACTCGGTCATTCATAACAGGTTCAGCATAATTCCAATCCTTTTGCATCACGAACATGATAACCTGTTCTGCAATTTCGGGAAGAACCTTGGAAATGTTGGCGGTGTGGGTTTCATCAGCATTGGAGAACGGAGCGTCCATTACCAGCGGATAAGGCTCCGAGGAGAGGTTGATTCCGTCTTCCGATTTGTCAGTTACAATCTTGCCCTTGGCGAGCGCGACCAAGCCCGCAATAAAGGCAAAGTTTTTGACCCGATTGGAACCCTCAGACTCACCAGCCGCGATTTCTTTGTCCGCAATGGTGGTCAGAAGCTCCACATGATACTTGGAGTCGATTGCAACTCGGCGATGCCCATGATACATCTTTTCAAAGATTTCATTAACCTTTGCCTCGAGGTCCTCCCGGATAGTGAGCTCTTTCTCTTTGTAGGTTTCCGTCAACCACTCCCTGATCGTCTCCGCATAGGCGATAATCTCCATGGCCTGCCGGTTTTTTTCGGAAACAGCGGTCAGGCTGTCATAAACCTTTTTGTATCGGTCAATGTCACCCTTCTGGACTCCGTCATCGCGATTGATGCGATCCTTCTTTGTATGGAGATCGCGGAGCCGAGTTCGGATATCTGCGAGTTCCACCTCATACTGCCGCATATTCGCCTTGCCTTTGATTTGGTCGCTGATCACTTGCATCTCATCCTCCCACTCTTGGATGCGGTTCTTAGAGCGGAGAATCTCACGGTAACGCTGGTCGAGACTAGCATAGGTTCGATCTGCAGGACGCGAGAAACTAGCAAGCTTCTCGCGGTAATGGCGTACAGTGTTGCCGATAGATTCAGGGGGGACATATGCCAGTTCTTCCATGAGATGCTTATATGCATCATTGCCCTCACAAATCTCCTGGCCACAGACGCAACGTCCACGCTGGATCAGTTCGATAATCGTGGGCTTGGTCAAATCACGGATGCCCTTGTCATCAACCTTGACCTCTTTGAGAAATGCGCTGGCGGTCTTGAGCAATGGTTGGGCAAAAAACGCCAGTGAGCCAGCACTGAACTCTTTGAAATACATGGTTGTTGCCTCTGAAAGTGCTCTTCGCTCCAGGACAATTCTTTTTTCCAGATCGTCTTTCTTCTTCTGGAGTGTAGCCGTGGTCTGGTTGTCTCGCAGGATGGCGTCGAGTTGCTCCTTTCTCGCATCGTACTGGTTGATTTGGGATTCACAGTCGGCAAGCTGCTCAGCTAGCGCGGTGCGCTTGGCCTCTGCGGTTTGGATGCGGTTCAACGCCTCCTGCGCCTTAGCATCCCCATCAAGATCCATGCTGCTGTACAGTTTCCCGATAACGGTTGAACTTTTGGATCGCTCGCCTAAATGACGGATTGCACTGTCCATAATGGAGAGTCCCAGCAGTCCCTTAACGGCCTCGGCCACATCCTTCCTCGTACTAATACTACTGACTCGCTCGGTGTCGAAGAAGAAATAGGTAGAGAGGTCTTCCGGGAGAATGTTATTGATGACATTCTCTACCTGAACGGCCTTGACAGATTCAGTTTGGCCGTCTGGCTGCTTATATGACACTTTGATATTTGGAACCTTCTCACCACGCACATTGTTTCCAGCGCAATTATACCTTTGTGTCCGGGTGATTACATATTCAGTCCCATCATGCACTACCGTAACCTCAACCTCGACAATCTGCTGGTCACCGTTACGCATCTCTCCAGACACCTCATAGTTGAGTAGGAAGTCGGGGTGCTGGTCGAAATTCACTTTGCCATAGAAACACCAGTTGAACGCTTGAAGAAGCGTTGTTTTGCCAAAAGTATTGTCGCCAAGGATAATGGTGACATTCCGCTCCGGGTCGCAGGAGAAGTCAACCTTTGTGGTGCCTTTAAATTGACGGAAATTCTCCATCCGTAGAGTTTTAATCAGCATAATCCGTCACCTCAATAATTCTTCTTCGCTTCATCCGTGATGATGCGGCGAATGGTCTCAACCATCTGTTCAGTGGTTTTCTCGCGGGTTTTGAGGTTCTCTTGCTCTGCCTTCAGAATCTTGTACTTCATGGCATTGATTCTCTTCTCTTGGGTGCTCTGCTCATTAGACATATTCCTCTTCCTCCTCTATTGGCTCGTTACCCAACTCATAGGCATCTTGGATTTTCGATATCAGGGAATCCGAATCAAAGGGGTTTTCAGCTATGTCAGCAAAATCCCGTATCCGGGTAATTTCCCGTTTCGCAAGGGACTTGACGCTATCAATGACCTCATCATCATATTTGCCCACGCTATCAAGCGGAACGGGGAGTGTAACAAAGTCAAAAATCACTGCGTGGTTTTTACCGGGAAAAATTCTCAGCACCCTGCCCCGGCGTTGAACATATTCCTTTGGATTGGTGCTGCTTGCCATAATAAATGCCGTACGGATACTTGGGATATTGACACCCTCATCTAAGCAGCGGATGGCAACCATCGCCTGGAGGTGTTTTCCCTCTGCAAAATTTGCTTTGATTCGCTCACGTTCTTCTGCGTTCTCATCGGAGGTGAATTTAGTCACTCGCATATGGAGGTCATTGCCAAGCATGTCTGCCACGATATCAATTTGCCGTGCTTCTTCTATAGGAGGCTTGTTTTCGGAGTAGTCGACATCATGCATCGTCGTAGCCCCGCAATAGACAAGGATTTGATTGTCGCCCTTGTAGTCCTCCATCAGTCGTTTGAGCAAAGCAATCTTTTCCTCTGCTCCAGCCACGATCCGCGCTCGCTTGATGAGCAACATTTTTACATACTCGCTGAGCACAATTTTTCCATTTTTGCCTTTGTGAATATTTTTCCGAATCTTAGCGGTTAGCTCTAGGTATTCGGCTAATTCCTGGTCGTTTAAGGATACAGTGACTGGGTGGTAATAGTAAGGCGTAAGCATTCCGTTATCGATAGCGTCCTTAAGCGTGTATTCGATGCACTTCTCTTTGAAATAATCATATAGCTTTTGTGTGCCCTCTGGATCACCGTGCCGGTCAAGGTTTTGACGAATTCGGAGACCAGTACACTGGCGAATTTGATTTGGACGAATATGGACTTGATGATGTAGACCCCGACATTTTTAAGGATCCCACACTTATGGTGAAGTGGCTCAAAAAAATGGATAGTAATCGAGAACAGTCCCAAAACGGAGACGATTAAACTGTATGTAAGCGTGGATTGCTTGTTGTATCTTTAACTGTGATTCACTTCGGACAGGTTGGGATAGGTGCGGGTGGCGGACAGGCTGCGGGTGTTGGTTTTATAGCCCTTGGCCTCCACCTTCACGGAGGTATAGTCCAGGGCCAGCAGGCCGGTGTGCCCGTCCTCGGTAGTCACGTCCCGGTGGGGGTCCAACTGCTTCAAGATCTTGGACAGGTCGTTGGTGTCGCTGTCCACGGTGATGGTATCGGTGTAGTCCTGGGTGTCCACGCCGATCTCGTCCTCTTTGATCATGTCCAGCAGGTAGTAGCGCCGCCCGCCGCGCTCAAAGTCCTCGGTGGGGATGCCGCTGGGGTCATCAGACAGGGAGAGCTGGTAGACCTTGCTGATGCGCAGCTCGTCCAGGGGGCCGTAGGTGTACTCATCCACCTTGATGGGGTAGAACGGCCCCCCGGACGCCATTGCCGGGGCCATGGTGAAGCCCAGGGCCAGGACAGCGGTACACAGCAGCATTATGATTCGCTTTTTCATGTGCCAAAATCTCCTTCCAATTTTGTGCTTTCGGTTAATAGCGGCAGGGTTGCGGGGCTTACCGCCCCCGGCCCTGGCCCTTCACGGTCAGGATGCCGTCCAGGGTGGTGGCGGTGATACGCAGGCGCTCGGCGGTGGCGATGTCATTCTTCACGGTTTCGTCCACCCGTTGCCCGCACACCACCAGGACGCGGGACCGGCGGAGGTAGTCGCGGGCGATGTCCAGGCCGTCCTTGTGCTCCTGGGGCACGGCGTCATGGAGGAAGCGGCCAGTCAGCAGGATGGGGCAGATGGGGGAGTAGCCCGCGTCATAAACCTGACGGCAGTAGCGGGCGGCGATCTCGGTGTTCTCACACTCGTTGCCGCTCCAGGCGGCGGTGATGTAGGCAAGGGGTCGTTTCATGGCAAAGTCCTTTCTCCCGGTGGCCGGGTAAAAAATAAAACGGCCTTTCAGCCGTTGTGCAGGTCATGATTGACCTGCATGGTGTAATGGTTATCCATGGTGGAGGGCGCGTTGAACAACGCCGCCAGAAGATAGGCCCTGGTGTTCCAGACGCGGGTGGTATTTTCCCGGATGCCATCCAGCACCTTCTCGATGTGGGTGGCGGTGATCTGCTGGAACCGCTGCTGAACGAAAGCCGTTGGGTATTCCGCGTCCCGCCCGATCTTCATGGTGGGGGTACGGGCCAGGGCCACCTCCAGCATGATCTCCACAAACTCGTCGAGCTGCGCCCGGTTGGAGGGCGTGGCGATCAGGTCATACTCGATTTGAGCTTGAATATCAGCCCGCCGCTCAAAAATTTCCTTCATTCCTTCCACTGGCGCGGGGGGAGCGGAAGGAGGGAATGAATGAGTATTGGATCGCTGAGTATTTGATTTTTGAGTAGTGGATTGATTTATATTTAATTGGGCGTGGTTTTCCGCATCCGGCCCGTCCATATCCGGGCCAGCCGCATCCGGGTCAACCATATCCGGGTTTCCCGTATCTGGTGAAGCCGTATCCGGCGGGGTCGTATCTGGCCTATCCATATCCGGGCCGGTGCGCTCCGGCTCCTGGGGCTGTTCGTAAATGATGTACTCCGTGTCCGTGATCCGCCCATTGGCCCCGCGAAGCTGGCGGCGGACGATGTAGCCCGCCTTTTCCAATTCCTTGATGGTGTTGCCGATGGCCTCCACCCCCTCCTTGCAGATGGCGGCGAGGCCCCTGGTGCTGTAGTTCCAATCGTCCGGGAAGGACAGGAACATGGACAGCAGCCCCTTGGCCTTCAGCGACAGGGCGGTATCCTTCAAATGATGATTGGACATGACGGTGTAATCCCGCGTCCGCTCCACACGATAGACAGCCATGCTTCACTCACTTCCTGTTAAGATTTTTTACAGCTCGTAGATGGGCAGCTCGTGTTCATAACACTGGCAGAACATATCCCCCAGCTTCTGGCGAAGCTCCTCCAGGTCAAGGCACATGGGGGTGTGCCAGGGGTCGCCCTGCTTGATCTCCCGGTATTCGGTGACGAACTCGCCGTCCCCGAAGTTTACGCACACACAGGCCGTCACCACAAGGCTCATGTCCTCCAGAAGCCACAGCTCGTAGCGCCGCTCCGCCAGCACCTGGGCGGCATCGCTTTGGTCGAAATCCTCATACAGCAGGGTGGCCCGCTGGCCGAACAGATCCGCGCCCCGGTAGTCGAAGGCCATGGGGGCCTTGCCCTGGGTGGTGTAGGCATACACGGTCTTGGCCTCGTGGCGGACAGCCTGGAGCAGGGAATGGTAGTCCATGCCTTGCAGCAGTTCCTCCACCTCCTGCTCCTGGTAGCCCGGTTCCCCGATGCCGCAGCGGAACAGACGGTCAATGACGTACTCCAAAGAATCTACGATGTACATGAAAATCCTCCTTTTGCTATTTGCGCCGCCGCTTGGGCTTAGGGGGCATGATGTGGCCCTCAATGACGGCGGCGTGTTTGTAGACGCGGACGCGGCCCTGCCGCTGGGCGTCCAGCACCTGGGCGTAGCCGTCATCGCTGAGAAACCGCCGCAGATACTGGCCCTCCCGCCCCAAAGGGCAGTCCGCCAGCACAGAGAACTCGGCCATGTGCCGGGTATCGTCCCGGAACCGCTCCACAGCCAGCAGGTTATGGCCCGTGATGGGCTGATGGGGTGCTTTCACGTTTTCCCCTCCCTGTCGGTGATTTTCAAAACAGGACAGCCGTACCGCGCCACCAGCAGGGCGTTGACGATCAGGCTGAACGCCAGGGTGTCCACCACCTCCGCGTTGGCGAGGTCGCTGACCATAGTGCCGCAGGAATCGGTGTAGATGTCCCGCGCCGCGCTGAACAGGGTGAAGTCATGGGGCGGGATGCCACGCAGGTCGGCGTAGCCGAACTCAATGCCGTGCTTGCAGAAGCAGTTTGCCGTGCGGCGGCAAAGGTCCCCGTTGGCGGTGAGCAGGTACATGGCGGCGTAGTAGGCCGGGGTGTCCCGCTTGCGGCGGTAGCCCCGTTCGGCTTTGACGCGCTCCATGCGCCGCTCGTGGGCAGGGGTGAGGAACAGGGAGCCGGTGAAGCGCCGCACGACGGTGTGCAGGCGGGCGTCCAGATGGGCATTACGGGGGAAGGTGTCCCGGACGGCCTCCTCGTAGCCCACCACACCGGCTTCGATGCGCTCCGCCAGCCAGGGACAGGCTTTGACGGTGCAGCCCTGTTTTTTCCCGCCGTACTTGGCGCAGCGGGTGCAGTCCACATCCTCCGGCGAGTAATGGAATGTGTTGATTTGTAGCAATGGATCTCCTTTCCCGGACAAAGAAAAAAGCCAGACAGAAACTGTCTGGCACCTTCATCATCCGATATTTAGTTACCGCTCCTGTTGGCGCTGGCGCTTTTTCAGCCATTGGTCCAGCAGCTTGATGATGGTGTCCTGCATCTGCTTGGGCGTATAGGAGCGGGGGAAATATTTGCGGAGGGTGTCGGAAGTCAGAACAATCTTATCGACCTCCGGCTTTTTTTCCTCCGACATGATGCCCAGCATAGTGTCCTCATTCAGCTCCCCGGACTGACTGAGTTTTTTCATCCGCTGGGCTTGGGACAGCGACGGGGTGGCCTGTTCACTCTCGATGGTCTCCACCAAAAGGGCCTGTTCCTCCGGCTTCAAATAGGAAATTTCTACGGCGGGGGTCATGGCAATCTTCTTATCGTCCACCATTTGCTGAAGCTCAGGCGACAGTTCAGTGAGACGGACATATCGTTGCACTTGGGTCTTGCTTTCACTAGCCTGTTCAGCGACAATTTCGACACTTTTTCGTCCATCTAAATTGTGTCAACGCCAATTTGAAATTGTAAGAAAACGCCGAAGAAATTTTGTAGTTT
>CAJULJ010000042.1 GCA_910587395.1 uncultured Oscillospiraceae bacterium
TTTTTTGCCGTTTTTCAGGAACCTTTCGGCGGCGTAAGATAGGATAAGCCATCCTATTTGCGGTCGAACCGGGGGGAAAGCGCCCGAAATCAGTTAACAAATCTGGAAAAACATTGCATATCCGACAATCAGCGGCAAAAGAACGCATTGCCTGCCATGGCTTGCCGCCGGAAAGGGAGTATAATGGTAATATCAGCTTATCATCGGAGGGGAACGCCATGCGATACGGATACTTCGACCAGGACAAGCGGGAATATGTCATCGACCGGGTGGATGTACCGGTGTCCTGGACCAATTATCTGGGGGTGGAGGATCTGGCCGCCGTGGTCAACCACACCGCCGGAGGCTATCTTTTTTACAAAAGCCCGGAGCATCACCGAATCACCCGCTTCCGGCCCAACGGCGTGCCCATGGACCGTCCGGGGCACTACATTTACATCCGGGACGATGGCACGGGGGAATATTGGTCCGTGTCCTGGCAGCCCTGCGGCGGAGACCGGAGGGACTGCCGGTGCCGCCATGGGCTGAGCTACTCGGTCTATGAGTGTACCGGTCACGGCGTGAACGCCGCCCAGACGCTGTTCATCCCCCAAGGGGAGAACGTGGAGCTGTGGAGCCTGGCGCTGGAGAACGCGTCGGGGAGGCCCCGCTCACTGAGCGTATATTCCTACGCCGAATTTTCCTATCATCAGATCCCCATCGACAACCAGAATTTCCAGATGTCCCTGTACTGCGCCGGAAGCGATTACGCGGACGGTGTCATCGACTATGAGTTGTTTTATGAGCACGCCCACCAGTTCATGGCGGCGTCTTTTGAGCCGGACGGCTTTGACTGCCTGCGGGACAGCTTCCTTGGTCCCTATTGCACGGAAACAAATCCGCTGGCGGTGGAGCGGGGGGAGTGCTTTTCCTCTGTGGAGAAGGGGAACAATCACTGCGCCGTGCTGCAAAAGCGGCTCACCCTGAACCCCGGCGAGACGGCCCGCCTGACGTGGATGCTGGGCGAGGGGGACCGGGCCGAGGGAAAGCGGCTCCGGGAAAAATACCGGGACCCCGCCGCGGTGGACGCCGCCCTGGCCGGTCTGGCCCGTTACTGGGACGCCAAGCTGTCCAAGCTCCGGGTATCCACTCCGGATTCGGACATGGACGCCATGCTCAACACATGGAACCTGTACCAGAGCGAGGTAAACGTGATGTTTTCCCGGTTTGCCTCGTTCATTGAGGTGGGGGGGCGCACCGGCCTGGGTTATCGGGACACCGCCCAGGACGCCATGACCATCCCCCACTCCAATCCCGAGGGGTGCAGAAAGCGCATCATGCAGCTGATGCAGGGACTCACCGGCGCCGGCTACGGCCTGCACCTGTTTGACCCGGCCTGGTTCGGGCCCCAGCCGGAAAAGCCGGCGTACAAGTCCCCCACCGTCATCCCCATCCCGGACAAGGCGTCCATCGTCCACGGGCTGGAGGACGCCTGCGCCGACGACGCGCTGTGGCTGGTGGCGGCGGCGGTGGAATACGTTCGGGAGACGGGAGAGCTGTCCCTTTTTGACGAGACGGCGGGCTATGCCGGCGGCGGCGAGGGGACGGTATATGAGCATCTGAAAAGGATTTTGGATTTCTCCGCCGCTCAGGTGGGAGCCCACGGCATCTGCAAGGGCCTGCGGGCGGACTGGAACGACTGCCTGAACCTGGGCGGCGGCGAGAGCGCCATGGTGTCCTTCCTCCACATCTGGGCGCTGGGGCATTTTGTGGACGCCGCCCGCGCCCTGGGCCGGGAGGAGGATGCCGTTCACTACGAAGCCATGCGCCGTGCCGCCGTCGAGACCTGCGAGCGGGAGCTGTGGGACGGGGAGTGGTATCTCCGGGGGATCACAGCGGACGGGCGGAAGATCGGAACCCGCGCCGACACCGAGGGCCGGGTCCATCTGGAGAGCAACGTCTGGGCGGTGCTGTCCGGCGCGGCTCAGGGAGAGCGGGCGCTCAAGGCCATGGACGCGGTGAATGAATACCTGTACACAGACTACGGCCTGCGGCTCAACGCCCCGTCCTATACCCGGCCCGACGACGCCATCGGTTTCGTCACCCGTGTGTACCCTGGTATTAAGGAAAACGGCTCCATTTTCTCCCACCCAAACCCCTGGGCATGGTGCGCCGAGGCTGTGCTGGGCCGGGGAAGCCGGGCCATGAAGTTTTATCGGGCCTTGTGTCCCGCCGCGCAAAATGATAAAATAGAGATCAGGCAGAGCGAGCCCTACTCCTACTGCCAGTTCGTCATGGGTCCCGACCACACGGCTTTCGGCCGGGCGAGGCACCCGTTTATGACCGGCTCCGGCGGGTGGAGCTACTTCGCCGCCACCCGGTACATTCTGGGGGTGCGGCCCCGGTTCGGCGGCCTGCTGGTGGACCCGTGTGTCCCGGCGGACTGGGAGGGCTTCCAGATGACCCGGGTGTGGCGGGGGGCGGAGTACCGCATCACCGTGAAAAACCCGGACGGAGTGGAGAAGGGCGTCGCCTCCATCACTTGCAACGGGCGGACCGTGGACGGACTGCTGCCTGCCCAACCGGCGGGGAGCGTCAATGAGGTCACGGTCGTTATGGGAAGGAGCGAGAGAGAATGAGTATCGAATTTGGCACCGGCGGCTGGCGGGCCATCATCGGGGACGGCTTCACCAAGGACAATGTCCAGCGGCTGTCCGCCGCGCTGGCCCGGAAAATGACGGACGAGGGCGTGTCCCAGCGGGGCTTTCTGGTGGGGTATGACCGGCGGTTTCTCTCCAGGGAGGCCGCCCATTGGGCGGCGGAGGTCATGGCCGGGGCGGACGTGCCCTGCATGGTGGTGGAGCGGGAGGCTCCCACCCCCCTCATCATGTTCGCCGTGCGCTACTATGAGCTGTCCTACGGCATGGCGGTGACCGCCAGCCACAACCCGGCGCTGTATAACGGCGTGAAGGTGTTTACCAAAGGCGGTCGGGATGCGGACGAGGTGGTCACCGGCAGCATCGAGGAGTACCTCACCGCCCTGCCCGGCGGGCCCTATCCCATCGTCCCCTATGAGGAGGGGGTGCGCACCGGCCAGATCCAGATCATCGACCCCATGAACTCCTACATCGACTCGGTGATCCGCTCGGTGAACATGGACGCCATCCGCTCCCGGGGGCTGAAGGTGGTGCTGGACCCCATGTACGGCGTGTCCAAAACCGCCCTTCAGACCATCCTCATCACCGCCCGGTGCGATGTGGATGTCATCCACGAGCGGCGGGACGCCCTGTTCGGCGGGCGGCTCCCCGCCCCCAACAGCAAGACCCTCATCGGCCTGCGCAGCTTTGTGGAGGAAAACGGCTGTGACATCGGCATCGCCACCGACGGCGACGCGGACCGCCTGGGGGTCATCGACGACCGGGGCGAGTTCCTGCATCCCAACAAGATTCTGGTGCTGCTGTATTACTATCTGCTGCGCTACAAGGGCTGGCACGGGGCGGCGGTGCGCAACATCGCCACCACCCACCTGCTGGACGCCATCGCGGCGGAGTTCGGCGAGACCTGCTACGAGGTGCCCGTGGGCTTCAAGCACATCTCCGGCAAGATGCTGGAGACCGGGGCGGTCATCGGCGGGGAGAGCTCCGGCGGCCTGACGGTCCGGGGGCACATCCAGGGCAAGGACGGCATCTACGCCGCCGCTTTGCTGGTGGAGATGATGGCCACCACGGGCAGGCGGCTGTCGGAAATCTATCAGGAGATCGTGGAGCGCTACGGCGTCTTTGAGATGGCCGAGCGGGGCTACCGCTTCTCCCTGGAGGAAAAGGAGCGCATCAACAAGCTGCTGATGGAGGACAAGCTGCTGCCCGACTTCGGTCTGGACATCGAAAAGGTCAGCTATGCCGACGGCTGCAAGGTGTACTTCCGGGACGGCGGCTGGGTGGTGAGCCGTTTCTCCGGCACGGAGCCCCTGCTGCGGGTATTCTGCGAGATGGACACCATGGAGCGGGCCGCTGCCGCCGCGGCGCAGATGGAGGCGTTCCTGGGCCTGAGGGAGCGGAACATCGAGTAAAACAACGGGGGACCGGGCTGCGGTCCCCCGTTTTCGTTCTGGAGCTTTTTCCCAGGGCGTGGTATACTTGACACAAGTGCTTGAAACTGGAAAGGAGGGCCGCGCTATGGCACATGACCGCGGCAAACGCTCCCTGCGGGGACAGATGGCGTTTATCATCCTGCTGTGCTGGCTGCTGCCCATGGCGCTGGCCGCCGTCTTTTTGGGCAGCTACCTGACCTTCGGCCTGGGCCGTCAGAGCCGCCGGGCCATCGCCGAGCAGTTCCAGCTCAACCTGCAAATGGGGGCCGACCGGGTGGAGAGCGCCATAGAGGCCTCCCGCCTGCCCTCCTATGACCCGGAGTTCCGCGCCGGCTGGAACCAGTATATCCGGGACCGGGAATACGCGCTTTTGTACCGCCGCTGGTTCACCCTGTTCACCCGCCTGTACCAGTCGGACAGCCGCTTCCGGTACGCCATGTTCTGTTTTTCCGAGGACCCGGAGGGCAGGTCCATCACGGTGGTGAACGGCAGCACCGGTCTGTTGTCCACCCGCCAGGTGCAGGAGAAGTGGCGGGACGATCTGCCCGCGGTGCTGGAGCTGGCGGCGGGGCTGGATACCTCGGTGGGCTTTCTGGAGCAGGGGGGAGAGCTCTACATGGTGCGCAATCTGATGGATTCCGGCTACCGGTCCGTAGGGGTGCTGGCCCTGGCGCTGAATCAGCCCTATTTCTTCGAGGACCTGTCCTTGCTGGCCTGGGCTTCGGCGGTGTCCGTCGAGCTGGGCGGGAGCACCGTGCTTCCCATCAAGGGCGAGGCTCCGCCCCGGCCGGGGGAGGATGCGCTGAATTATGTGGTCGATAAGCGGGACTTCACCCTTCGGGGCCGGGCTGTGGTGGATTACGGGGTGCTGCTGGCGGGCTTTGAGGCCTATCCCTGGATGCTGGGGGCCATGGCGCTGTCCCTGCTTTTGCTGCTGCTGTTCACCTTCCGCTTTTTCCGGCGGAAAATTTCCCAGCCCATCGACGCGCTGATGGCGGGCGCGGCGGACATACGGGAGGGCAAATGGGGCCGCCGCGTCGACTGTCAGGCGGGCAGCCGGGAGTTTGAATATCTCACCGACTCCTTCAACCAGATGTCCGCCCAGCTGCAAAACCAGTTCGACTGCCTCTATCAGGAAGAGCTGGCCCGGCGGGACGCCCAGATCAAGGCGCTCCAGGCCCATATCAACCCACACTTTCTCAACAACACTCTGGAGACCATCAACTGGCAGGCCCGCATGAGCGGGGACGCGAAGGCGTCCAAGATGATCGAGGCCCTGTCCACCGTGCTGGACGCGGCGCTGGACCGCAAGGGGATGCCCGAGGTGCGTCTGGCCGAGGAGATGACCTATGTCAACGCCTACCTCTATATCGTCGCCCAGCGCTTCGGCCGGCGGCTGACGGTGGACATCGACCTGCCCGACCAGCTCATGGACTGCATGGTGCCCCGGCTCATCCTCCAGCCGGTCATCGAGAACGCGGTGGAGCACGGCATCAAGCCCGGCGGTCAGGGCCGGGTGGCCCTGCGCGGATATTTGAAGGAAGAGTTTCTGATTCTGGAGATCGAGAACGACGGCGGCCTGTCTGCCGGGGACGAAGGACACATCGCCCGCCTGCTCTCCCCGGACTACGACATGGCCGGGGAGCCGTCGGGCAACATCGGCATCGCCAACGTGAACCAGCGCCTGCGCATCCTCTACGGGCCCCGGTGCGGCCTGTCTATTTTCCCCGGCCAGGGCGCCCTGGTCACCGCCCGGCTCACCATCACCCATTCCTCCATCTAGTCCGAATTTGTTATTTTTTGTCTCCTCTTGTCCCGGCTGTCCAGCCCCGTTTGCCCTTCCGCAAGGATGTACAAGAAATGGCAATTGGGGCTATTCGCCTCCAGAGCAAAATGAGGTATTATGATATTGCACAAAATCAGCGCGGGACGTGCAAAAAATTATGGAGGTTTTACTATGAAAAGGAACAGACTTCTTGCACTGCTTCTTGCCGCCATGATGCTCCTGGGTCTGCTGGCAGGCTGCAACAATCAGCCCTCCGGCGACGCATCCAAGAACCCCGACGGCGGTCAGGAGACCAGGCAGCCCTCCGGCTCCTCCGTGGAGCTGAACGTGGTCACCTCCTACGGCGGCGACGACGGCCACCGCAAGGACTATGAGAACGCCGTGAAGGATTACGAGAACGCCACCGGCAACAAAATCCTGGACGCCTCCGCCACCTCCAACGAGGAGTGGAAGGCCAAGGTGCTCACCGACTTCCAGACCGGCACCGAGCCCGACGTGCTGTTCTTCTTCACCAACGCCGGCGCCGACCCCATCATCCAGGCGGGCAAGGTGGTGGACCTGGACACCATCCGGGCCGAGTACCCCGACTACGCCTCCAACATGCGCGGCTCCATGATGGCCGCGGCCTCCGACGGAAAGATCTATGCCGTCCCCTCCTCCGGCTTCTGGGAGAACATGTTCGTCAACACCAAGGTGCTGGCCGACTGCGGCATTGAGATTCCCGGCCCGGACTACACCTGGGAGCAGTTCCTCGCCGACTGCCAGACCATCAAGGACAAGGGCTACACCCCCATCGCCTGCTCTCTGTTTGAGGTCCCCCACTACTGGTTCGAGTTCTGCGTGATGAATAACGGCACTCTGGACAATCACCTGGACATCCCCGCCGACGCCGGAGACGCCGCGGGCCGGAAGTGGTGCGCCGCCCTCAACGACATGAAGGACCTGTACGAGAAGGGCTTCTTCCCCGTCAACACCCTGACCGCCACCGACCCTGAGACCGTCCAGCTCTTCGGCGACGGCGAGGCCGCCTTCCTCATCGACGGCTCCTGGAAGGTCAGCTACTTCATGGAGAATTACCCCGACGGCCTGGGCGACTACGCCATCTCCTACGTCCCCGCCAAGGGGGAGCGTACCGCCAGCCAGGCCATCGGCGGCATCTCCATGGGCTACTTCATCACTAAGAAGGCCTGGGACGACCCCGCCAAGCGGGAGGCCGCGGTGAAGTTTGTGGAGCACATGACCTCTGACGGCGTGATGAGCACCTTCGTCACCACCGAGGTCACCGCCCTGAAGAACGGCGTGTCCCCCTCCGGCCTGAACGAGCTCCAGCAGTCCGCCGCCGACGCCAACGCCTACATCACCGGCGTGGTGGGGGCCGTGCAGGACACCGTTTCCAGCGAGTGCAAGACCGACCTGTTTGCCAACGTGCAGAACGTGGTCACCGGCGCCATGACCCCCGAGGAGGCCGTGAACTCCGCCATCGCGCTGAACTGAGCCGATTCGGCGCAAAGTCCGCTTGACTTTGCTTCCGGCTTTGCCGAAAGCTTTGTCCGTTCCCTTGCGCCTCAGCTCCGACCCGCAACCGCTTCGCCGGGTTGCGGGTCGGTTTCTTAGAGGCGGTCCGAACCATCTCACATCAACTACAAGGGAAGGTGGCCACATATGAATTCAAGCTCCACCCTGTATAAACGAAAAGGGCCGCTGGTGGTCTTTCTGGTCCCGGCGTTCCTGTTCCTCATCCTGTACCTCTACTACCCCTTTGTCCAGAACATCATCAACAGCTTTTCCGACATCAGCGGCCTGGGCTCCGCCTCCCAGGGACTCAACGACCCCTGGTACGCCAACTACGCCGCCCTGTTCAACGACTCCAAGCTGCGCACCGCTCTGGGAAATACGGTGATCCTCACCATCTGCACCGTGGTGTTCCAGGTGGGCATCGCCCTCATCCTGGCCCTGCTGGTGGACTCCATCCGGGTGGGGGCCCAGCTGTTCCGCACACTGTATTTTTTCCCCATCGTCATCTCCGCCACCGCGTTGGGACTGATGTTCAACCTCATCTTTCTCTACCCCAGCGGGATGCTCAACCAGCTGCTCATGAATCTGGGGCTCATCTCCGAGGGAATCGACTGGAAAAGCCAGAACCATTTCATGGCCACCATGCTCACCCCGGTCATGTGGCAGTATGTGGGGTTCTATTTCGTCATCCTGGTCACCGGGCTGAACAACATCTCCCCCGACCTGTACGAGGCCGCCGCCCTGGACGGCTGCGTGGGGCTGAGCAAGGTGCGCTACATCACCCTGCCCCTGCTGCGCAGCGTGCTATGCACCTGTCTGGTGCTGGCCATCACCGGGGCGCTGAAGGTGTTTGACCTGCCCTGGGTCATGTTCGGGCCCGGGATGCCGCTGGACCAGGGCTGGCTCACCGGGACCTATATGTACGACCAGACCTTCAACCGGGGCAACGTGGACTACGGCTCGGCCATCGCCATGCTCATCGTGGTGCTGGGGGTGGTGCTGTCCAACATCGCCAACCGGGTGTTCAAGCCCCGGAACGACTTATAAGGAGGGGATGTCATGGGCAAAAAAATAACGCCCGCCAAGGCGTGCACCTATATCGTGCTCACCCTGTGGGCCTTGACCACGCTGTATCCCTTTGTGTGGGTCATTCTGAACTCCTTCCGGCAAAGGGGACTGATCCGCAAGGACTCCTTCTCCATCCCCCTGCCTGGGAGCGGCTTCACCATGGAGAATTACGAAAAGGCCATGGACCGCTTTGACTTCGGCAACGCCTACCTCAGCAGCCTCATCGTGTCCGTCTCCGTCACCATTGTGGTGGTGATTCTGGCGGGGCTGGCGGCCTATGGGCTGATGCGTTACCGCTTCCGCCTGCGGGGGGCGTGCTACAGCCTCATCATGGCGGGCATGATGTTCCCGGTGTTCTCCACCATCATTCCCGTGTTCCGGATGGAGGCCGCCTGGGGCATCGCCAGCAGCGGCAACCGCTGGCTGAGCCTGCTGGCTGTCATTCTGCCCCAGATCGCGGGCAACCTGTGCTTTGCCATCATAGTGCTCATGGGCTTCATCGAGTCGGTGCCCATCGAGCTGGAGGAGAGCGCCTATGTGGATGGCTGCCACGTGTTCCAGGTGTACTTCCACATCATCATTCCGGCGGCCAGGTCCTCCTTTGCCACCGTGGCCATTTTCTCCTTCCTGTGGAGCTACAACGACCTGTTTACCCAGAATTTCTTCCTTCGGGTCCCCAAGGAAAAGACCATCACCCTGCTGCTCAACGAGATCAGCTCCCAGGCGGGGGTGGATTACGGCCTGATGGCGGCGTCGGTGGTGCTCATCGTCATCCCGGTGCTGGCGGTGTACGTCATGCTGCAAAAGCACATCATCAAGGGCCTCACCGCCGGGGCCGTCAAGGGGTGACCCTTGCGTTTCCATTCCTTTCCTGCTATGATGGGCTCAGGAGGTGACGGCGATGTACAAAGTGGTCCTGGTGGATGACGAGGCCCTCATCGTGGAGGGGCTGCGTCAGGTGGTGGACTGGTCCGCCCACGGCTGTCAGGTGGCGGCGGCGGCCTGTGACGCGGCCTCCGGGGCGCAGGCCATCCGGCGCCACCGCCCGGACATCCTCTTCACCGATATTAAAATGCCCGGAGAGGACGGCCTGACCATGCTGGCGGGGCTGAAGGGGGAGTTTCCCCGGATGCAGATCGCCGTACTCACCGGCTACCGGGATTTTGAGTACGCTCAGCGGGCCATTCGGCTGGGCGTGGCCCGTTTTTTGCTCAAGCCCTCCAAAATGGACGAGCTGGAGGAGGCGTTGGGCTATATGACCGGCGTGCTGGACCGCTTTCCGCCGGAGGAAAAGCCGGAGGAACAGACGGATACCGCCGCCAACAGCTTCATCGTCCGCCAGGCCCGGGCGTACATCGCCCGGCACTGTGCGGAAAAGCTCTCCCTCCAGGAGGTGGCGGAGCACTGCTTTATCAGCCAGTGGCATCTCTCCAAGCTGCTCAACAGGCATTCGGGGCAGACGTTTTACGACCTGCTCAATGCCGAGCGGATGCAGCGGGCCAAGGAGCTGCTGGAGGACCCGGCCCTGCGCATCAGCGAGGTCGCCGAGCGGGTGGGCTACGCCGACACCGCCCACTTCTCCCGGGTGTTCAAAAAGCTGGAGGGCATATCCGCCGGGGAGTGGCGCAACCGCCACGGATAGATAAGGGAACGCCCCTGCCTGATCCGGACAAATTTGCGGGATTTGTCAGATCGGGCAGGGGCGTATGATATGCTACTGCCTCGGGGCGGAAAACCGCTCCATCCAGTCCCACACTTCGGCCAGCGAGGGCAGTACCGCCGCCGCGGTCATGAGCGCCTCCGGCTCAGGCCGCGCGATGTCGGGAATGCAGACTGAGGTCATGCCGGCGTTTCTCGCGGCGTACAGGCCGTTTGCGGAGTCCTCCAGGACCAGGCAAGCCGCCGGGGAGACGCCCAAAAGCCGCGCGGCGGCCCAATAGGCGTCCGGCGCCGGTTTTGAGCGCTCCGCCTGCTCCGCACCGATCACACCGCTGAAACAGTCCTCCAGACGGGATTTTTGAAGATAGCGCTCCACGGTCTCCCGGGGGCTGGAGGAGGCCACCGCAGTTTTGATCTCCGCCTGCTTCAGCCGTGCCAGCAGACCCGTCAGTCCGGGCTTGACCGGCACGCCCGCGCGCTCGATATGGCGGTCAACCCAGTCCTTCCTTGCCGCCCGTGCCTCCCAAAAGGGGAAGCACGGGCCAAACGCGTCTCGGAAAACGGCTTCGGCGGCCTTTGGGGCGGCCCCTCGGATGCGCGCGAGAATATCCTCCCCGATTTCCACGTGATAGCGCAGGCCGGCCTGCTCCCAGGCCCGCTTGGCCAGCCGCTCTGTGTCGAACATCAGGCCGTCCATATCAAATATAACTGCCTGAAACATGGAGATCCCTCTCTACTTGATCAAATTGGCGAGGGTGGGCAGCGCCATGGAGATGGCAGGGATGTAGGTGACCAGCAGCAGCACGATGAGGATCGCGCCGAAATAGGGCAGCAGCTGCTGGATGACCTGCTCGATCTTCACGCGGCCCACCTTGCAGCCGGTGAAAAGAATGGAGCCCACGGGGGGAGTGATGGTGCCGATGCACAGGTTCATGCTGATCATGATGCCGAACTGAACGGGGTGCATCCCGAAGGTCTGGCAGATGGGCAGGAAAATGGGGGTGAAGATCAGCACCGCGGGCATGGGGTCCATAAAGGTGCCCACCATCAGCAGAATGATGTTCATGAGGACGAGGATGACATACTGATTGCCGGTCAGGGAGAGGATGGCCCCGGCGATGATGTCGGGCAGGGCGGTGAAGGCCATCACCCAGGACATGATGGAGGACAGGCCGATCATCAGCGTGATGATGCCGGTCATCTTGGCGGATTCCAGGATGATCCCAGGCAGGTCCTTGAGGGTGAAGCCCTTGTAGATCAGGCCCAGCACGGCGGCATAGGCCACGGCCACGGCGGAGGCCTCGGTGGCGGTGAACACGCCCTTCATGATGCCCACGATGATGATGACGATGAGCAGCAGGGAGGGAATGGCGTCCAGCACGGCCTTGAGAGCCTGCCTGACTGTATAGGTTTCCTTGATGACATAGCCGCGCTGTTTCGCGCCGATGCCGGCCAGCGCCATGACCACGATGCCCCAGATGATCCCGGGCAGGTAGCCCGCCATGAACAGCGCCGCCACGGACACGCTGCCCGCGATGGTGGAGTAGACGATCATCAGGTTGGAGGGCGGGATCAGCATCCCGGTGGGGGCGGAGGCGATGTTGACCACCGCGCTGTAAGAGGGGTCATAGCCCTCCTTTTCCTCCAGGGGGCCGATGGTGCCGCCCATGGCGGCGGCGGCCGCCGCGCCGGAGCCGGAGATGGCCCCGAAGAGCATGTTGGCGATGACGTTGGTCTGGGCCAGGGCGCCGGGCATCCTCCCCGCGATGACCTTGGCCAGATTGACCAGGCGCTCGGCGATGCCGCCGTTGTTCATCAGGTTGCCCGCCAGGATGAAGAAGGGGATGGCGATGAGGGAGAAAGAGTTGGCCCCGGCGAACAGCCGCTGGGCGCTGGTGGCGAAGGACACGCCGGCGGGAAGCATGCACAGCATGGCCACGGCGCTGGACAGGCCCACCGATACGCTGATGGACGCGCCGATGGCCAGCATAAAGACCAGCAGCACCACCATAATGAGGGCGGTTTGAACGGCAAGTGACATATCAGGCAGCCTCCTCTTCGTTGTGATTGGCGGCAGTTTCGCCGGCGATGTTGCACAGGCAGTAGAACACGATGAGCACACCGCAGACGGGGATGATGGCGTACACGATGCCCATGGGTATGTGCAGGCTGGAGTCCATGCAGACCATCTGCATCCCAGTGATGACGCAGCCGCCGTAGACCATGACGCACAGGGAGAACAGGATGGTCAGCGCCTCGATGAACACGTTGACGATGGTTTTGGACACACCCTTGAACTTGTCGTTCAGGGCGGAGATGTACATGTGTTCCCGCTTGCCGAAGGCGTAGGTGGCGGTGACCAGCACCAGCCAGACAAAGAGGTAGCGGGTCAGGGTCTCGCTGAAGGTGCTGGGGTTGTTGAGGGCGTAGCGTGCCACGACCTGCCACAGCACCAGCAGCACCATGACGATGATGAGGGCCACCGAAAAGGCCTCCACAAGCTTGTTGATCACATTGCGCA
Source organism: uncultured Oscillospiraceae bacterium (assembly GCA_910587395.1). Lineage (GTDB taxonomy): Bacteria > Bacillota > Clostridia > Oscillospirales > Oscillospiraceae > Enterenecus. The sequence continues at coordinate 12,619 of CAJULJ010000042.1, forward strand.
CGGTTTTCATCCCTGGACACCTTCCCTCTGTTTGATGGCCATGACCTTGTCATAGACCTCACGCGTCATGCCGGAACGGTTGGCGATGGACTCCAGCAGGGGCGCGCAGCTGGCCTGAAACACCTTGACGTCTGACTCCACGAAGGTGACGCCCTCCGCCTCCAGCACGGCCTTGGAGTCGGCGATGTTCTGCTCCCACAGCTCGAACTCCACGTCCATGGACTCGCGGATCAGCTTGTTGAAGATCGCTCGGTCCCCGTCGCTCATGCCGTCCAGAAAGTCCTTGTTGGCCACCACCACATCGGCCATGACCAGATGGTTGGTGTAGCAGAAATAGGGGGAGACCTCATAGTGCTTGAAGTTGTCGTACACCACCTCGGAGTTCTCCGCCCCCTCGATGACATGCTGCTGGGCGGCGGCGTACACGTCGCCCTGGGCCATGGGGATGCCCACGCCGCCCATCAGGTTGATCATCTGGATGTAGGCGTCGGAGTCCTGGACCCGGATTTTATAACCCTTCAGGTCCGCGGGGGTGACGATGGGCTTGTCGGTGTAGATGTGCCGGGCCCCGGAGGTGTACAGGGTGACAATCTCGAAGTTGAACCGGCCGGTGGTGGTGAACAGGGGATCAAAAACCCCTTCCCGGGCGGCGGTCTCCATCTGCCCCAGATTGTCGTAGAGGTAGGGGGCCGAAATAATGGCGAAATCGGAGTTGTAGCTCTCCGGCACCGACATGGGCACGATGGCCATCTGGAGCGCCCCGGTGCGGATCATCTCGGTGACGGGGCCTTGGTCGCCCAGCACCGCGTTGGGGTAGATCTGCACCTCATAGCGGCCGCCGGTGGCCTCGTAAAATTTCTCGCCGAAATCCCTCATGGCCAGATACTCCGCATGGGTTTCGGATTGATTGAAAGCCACTCGGATGATTTGGCTGTCGCCGGCGGCCGCGCAGCCGGACAGCGCCGCCAGGAGCAGCACGGCGATGAAGGCCGGGACAAAATGCTTTTTCACGGTTGCTCTTCTCCTTCTTTCCGCCGTCACATCGCCAGCACTTCGTTCCACTTTTCCTCCGCCACGGGGATGCCGTGCTCCAGGTTGTCCCGGCGGCTGCGGTGCTCGCCCATGCCGGGGCAGCGGACCTCGCCTCCCTCCTGCTCCGGCTTGCTGGAGGCCACGTCGGCGGCGATGGCGTCCACAATGGCGTCGGTCACCGACGGGTCCTGGAATTTGGAGGGGTCGATGGCGATCATGATCTGGGTCAGGCCGATCTCGTCGCCGAAGGAGCCGATCTCAGCCACGGAGTTGCCGTCGGTGAGAGCTGTGGCGATCATGTCCAGCAGGATGGACAGGCCGCTGCCTTTCCAGTAGCCGATGGGAATCATGCGGCGGGTTTTCTCAATGGCGGCGGGGTCGCGGGTCAGGTTGCCGTCCTCGTCGTAGCCGCCCGCCACGGGGAGCTGCCTGCCCGCCAGGCGGGTGGTCTCCACCTTGCCATAGCTGAACTGGCTGAGGGCGCAGTCCACCATGATGTGCTCGCCGTTGGACCTGGGCACCGCCAGGATCAGGGGATTGTTTCCGATGCGGTTGTCCACGGCTCCCCAGGCGGGCATGTTGGGACAGGTGTTGGACCAGCAGATGCCGATACAGCCCGCGTCCGCCGCCTGCCAGCCGTAGGTGCCGCCCCGCATCCAGTGGTTGTTGTTGCCCAGGGCCACCATGCCGATGCCGAACTGCCTGGCCAGCTCAATGGCCCGGCCCATGGCCCGTCTGGCGTTCAAGGGGCCGAAGCCCCGCCGGCCGTCCCAGCGCTCCATGGCGCCGAAGCCGGCGGTGCGCACGGCTTCCGCCGCGGGGTCGATGCCGCCCTTGCGCAGGTAGTTCACCACCACCGGGAACCGGTTCAGCCCGTGGCTGAACACGCCGGCAAGGCTGTTTTGGGCGAAGATCTCGGCCGCGTCGTGGGCGCGGTCGGGGGTGAAGCCGTATTTGGTCAGCACGCGCTCAAATTCGGCCAGCATAGTCTCATAAGATACTCTCATGTCCGGTTCCCCTTTCTGAATTAAAGCGTATCGACGCGGATCTTCAGCACGATTTTTTTCACTTCTTCGGGACCGTTCATCATGCAGCAGGGGCGGTGGACGTCCTCCGGGAAGAACACCGCGTAGCAGCCGTCGGTCATGGGAAGCATGACCTCGTGGATGTCCTCGCGCTCCTGGTAGAACAGCACGTCGTGTTCCGTCAGATGATCCTCCAGCACGGCGCCGTCCCTGCGGTCGGGGTAGAAGCCGATCAGCTCGTGGCCGTGGACCATGTACTGCACGTCGATATAGTCCCTGTGGACCTCGGGGCGCCTGGTATTCTTGGGGCCGGTGGTGACCTCGTTGATCTGGAGGATCAGCTTGTCACCGTCCAGCGGGTATCTGCCGTGGCGCATATCCGTCACGTCGGTGGTGCGGAGAATGTCTAGAGCCCTGCGGATGACGGGGGTGTAAGCGCTCTCGGTTTCTTTCGCATGGATGCTGCCGTAGATCATGGTTTGTGCCCTCCCTGCATTTTGCAATCGATTGCTTTATGGATAATCTAAGATTAGCAGGTTAAATTCACAAAATCAATACATTTATCTCACGAAAAATTGGATGTATTTTTGGTTATTCTCACAATAGATAATGTAAAAATTCTCTCATAATTGCAATCGATTTCTCTCTGGGGAAAGAAAAGCGCTCCCCGGCCGCCGGGGGGCGCTTTTCGGACAGATGCCATTTAATTGGAGCATTCGTTGTTTTTTTGGCGGAAAGCCGCCGTTCTTTCTCAAAAGATTCACGTGCTCTCCCTCCGGATGATCTGGGTGAGCAGCATGATTTTCTGACTGACGGGGCTGCCCTCCAGAACGTCCAGCAACATACGGGCTGCGGCCAGGCTGACCTCCGCCAATTTGTTGTCCAGAGTGGTCAGGGCAGGGGTAAACAGCTGTCCATGCAGCGTGTTGTCCACCCCGGTGACCGCCACAGCCCGGGGCACGTCAATGCCCTGGGCCCGCAATTCCTGCAGGCATCCGATGGCCAGCATGTCGGTGGCGCAGAGGACGCCCTCCACCTCCGGCAGCTCCTGGAGCATCTGACGGGCCGCAATGCGCCCGCGCTGAATGGAGTCCCGCGGATTGGTCCCCGCTCCAGGCGCGGTGAATACGCACCGGCCGTCCGTGTCCAGGCCGCAGCGGAGCATCCCGGTGTAAAAGCCGCGCTGCTTGTTCAGGTTGGAGGGGGTGGCCACATCCATGATATACGCCAGCCGCCGCCGTCCGGCCTGAGCCAGCATGGTCACACACTCCTCGGTGCCCCGCTCCTCGTCCACCAGCACGCTGTAGGTGTTGGGCAGGTCCAGCGCGCCGTTGACGAGCACCACCGGGATATTGGACAGGTGCTGCTCAATGCTCCGCCGCACCTCTGGCGTGCCGAACATGGAGCCGATCAGGATCACGCCTTCCACCCGGCGCTGCTCCAGGATGCGGATATAATCCACTTTGCGCTGCGGGTCGGCCCCTGTGCTGAAGGTGATGCAGGTATAGCTCCGTCTGGTCATCTCCTGTTCAATCACATAGGCCGATTCGGTGTGGTGCTCGACACGGATGTCCTCGATCAGGATGCCCACAAACCGGGAGGCCTGCATGACCAGCCCGCGTGCCGCGGCGTCGGGGGTATAGTCATATTCTGTCAAAAGCTGTTGGATGCGTTTGCGGGTGCTTTCCTTGATGCCCGGCTTATTGTTGATGACACGCGAAACCGTGCTGGCCGACACACCGGCTATCTGGGCTATGTCATAGATCGTCATACGCAACTCTCCCTGCCTGCCGCTTAAATTCATTATAACAAACGATTGCAAAAAGCGCAAGCGGGGGAAAACGATATTTGAAAACGGCTTTGGTGGGTACAGCGGCGGCAAAGCCCGAGTGGTCCCGGCGCGGTTCCGTTCTCCTCCGTCGGCCCGTCCTGCCGGAGCGGCAGAGCCGGCCTGCGGTACTCTGTGGGGGACATGCCAACGGCGCTTTTCCCTGTCCGCCGTCTGCCGACACCGGAACTGCGCCTAGCCCACAAGCTCCACATATCCATTGACGAATACATATTCAAGGAAAAGCATGCTGTCAAAAGTTCCGCCCTCAGGCGGGTGAACACATTGCTGGATGGCCTGAACGACAAGGAACTTATCGTCATCGAGGGGGCTGCAAAGGGGGTGTATCAGTTAAGAGAACTGTTTGGAAGATAATGCTTTGCCAAAGGCACAAAAAGCCGGTGAACTTGTAAACTTTCTCATAAGTTCATCGGCTCTGCGTCTATGTGTCTGGCTCTTTCGTGACAATGATAATGTTCATAACCAGCAGGAGCAAAATCGCATCATATAAACTTTAATTGGCCGTAATGCCCAGATTAAGACCGTTTACCCACTCAATTATAGTGCTGCGGGAAGTACTGCCGCTGAAGCGCCGCCCATCCAGCCAAATGGTGCCATTGGTCAGCCCACGAATATTAGAGACGCTGTTTGCAATACCGCTGCCGCCGGAGGTACAGAAGGGAACGATCGTTTTTCCGTTCAGGTTTTCGCTCTCCAGGAACGTGTAGATGATGCGCGGTGCGTCGTTATTCCAGATGGGGTAGCCCAGGAACGCCACGTCATACTGCTCCATGTTGCTCACCCTGTTGGAGATCGCGGGGCGGGCGTCGGGGTCGTGCTGTTCCGTTACAGTGCGGCAGTTGGGATCGGTGCAGTCCAGATCGGCGGCGGTGTAGGGCTGTGCGGCGGTGATCTCATGGAGCGTTGCCGTGTCGGTTCCCAGCGCGGTCACAATATTCTGGGCAACGCCTCGGGTGGTGCCCGTGCCGGAGAAGTAAGCCACCAGGATTCTGGCATTGCTGTCCGCGGTGGGCGTGGGATCTGGCACCGGGTCAGGCGTAGGAACAGGCTGCTCCCTGCGGGTGTAGTTCATCAGGACCGTGGCAACCTCGGCGCGAGTGGCGCTGTCCTGGGGAGCAAAGATGTTGCCCGTTCTGCCGTTCATAATCCCGTTGGCACGCGCCCAGTCAACAGCGTCCACCGCATAGGAATCAATGGTGTCTCCGTCGGCAAAACCAGCACTTTGTCCAGCTTCCGGGCTGCCCTCGCAGCGCCACAGGATGGTGGCAATCTGCTCACGGCTCACCGGGTCGTTGGTTCCGAACAGGCCGTTGCCATAGCCGCCCATGATCTGCTCCGACGCCGCCCAGCGCACCGCCTCGGTGTACCAATCATTGCCTGCCACGTCGGAGAACTGCATCAAGTAGTTCACCACAGACTCGTCCGCGATTCGCCACAGGACGGTTGCCAGCATAGCGCGAGTCATAGTCGCGTTGGGAGAAAATGCGTTGCCGCCGGTGCCGCTCATCAATTCGTTTTCATGGCAGTACATCACCGCTTCGGCGTACCAATCGTTGGTACTCACGTCGGAAAAACCGGTGTCGTCCACGGCGGCAAAGGCCGTTGTAGAAAGGGCCAGCGCCAGGATCAGCGCCAGTGCCAGGACAGCGGCAATCCACTTTTTCATATTCTGCATGGTTCATATCTCCTTTTCTGATTTTTATCATCAACTTTATTATCAACGTCCAAAATAAGCGAAGATTTCAGTCATGCGATTTGCCTGAGAAACATGGAAAGGACAGCGTTTATCACAATGGCCGCACTTTACGCAGTCGCCCGCCTTCTTTTCCAGCTTGTCGTAGTGATCATGGGCCAATTGGTCCCCGGCCCTGGACAGGTCATAATATTTGTTGGTAAGCCCCACGTCCAATCCAGCCGGACAGGGCTGACAGTGGTTACAGTAAACGCATTTCCCCGCCGCGTCTTGGGGGGCAAAGGAGCCGAGAATGGAATAATCCTTTTCCTCGGTTGTGGCGTTCAGGAAACCAAGGATACGCCGCAGGTCGGCCCGGTCGCGAATACCGGGCAGCACCGTCAGGACGCCGGGCTTATCCAAAGCGTATTGGATGCACTGATATTCCGTCAGGGCCTTGCCAAAGGGAGATGTTCGTGCGTTGAGCAGTTGTCCGCCGCTGAACGCCTTCATGACGGAAATGCCCACACCTTCGGCCTCGCACCGGCGGTAGAGCGCGGAGCGCTCATCCACGCTGCCGATGGCATACTCTCCATGACGGTAGTCGTATCCGGGATTGATGCTGAACATCACCATATCAATCACACCCATGTCCAGCACCTTATTCACCAGCCGGGGCGTGTGGGAGGACAGGCCGATGTGCCGGACGGTCCCCTCTTGCTTTAACTGCTGAATGTACTCCAATATCCCGCTTTTCAGCACAGTGTTCAAATCAGATTCCTCGTCGATACAATGGAGAAAGCCAAAGTCGATGTAATCTGTTCTGAGGGCGGAAAGCTGCCAGCCGATGGAGCGTTTGATGGTATCCAAATCAGTGGTCCAACCGTATTTTCCGGTCTGATAGTTCGCGCCGAAGTGGATTTGAAAATAGAGCTTGTTCCGCATCCCGTTGATGGCGCGGCCATAGGCGGGAAAAGGGGCCGCGTCGGCGGAAGCCATATCAAAAAAATTGATTCCGGCCTCCAAGGCCATCGTCATAACGGCCTCGGCCTCTTTTTCCCCGGCCATGCCGATGGAGCTGGTGCCCAGGCCCAGGATGCTGATCGTTTCTTCCCCGTGGGGGAGCTTTCGGCATTCCATGTTCGATTCCTCCAATCAAGATCAAGCGATAGCGCGGCAATTCTGCCAGCTCTTTTTGCGGTATCGCAGGATAAAGCATACGGACCGGGCCAGCCAGTCCATTCCCATGGCAACCCAGACGCCGATGATGCCCCAGCCAAGAACCATGCCAAACAGCAGCGCCGAGCCCAGCCGGAACACCAGCATACAGCCCGCGCCCACGTACATGGTATGCTTCGCGTCCCCCGCCGCCCGCAGGCTGTTGGCGAGGTTGAAGGACGTAGGGTGGAGCAGCGCGGCCAGACGCAGGGTTTCCGGCTCCAGGTCGTACAGCCGCAGGAGCAGGGGCGGGGCCAGACAGACAAGGCCCCCGAGGGCGGCAGTATAGAGATAGGAGACCTTCATGAGCTGTTTGGTGTAATGCTCCGCCTGTTCATACTCATGGGCGCCGGCACATTGCCCTACCACGGTGATGATGGCTAAATTGACCGCGTTGACCACCATGACGGCGATCTGGTCAATGCTGTTGGCTACGCCGTTGGCGGCAATCTGCACCGTTCCAAAGTGGGACACGATGCTGGTGACAAGTACCCGGCCCAGGGCGAATAGCCCGTTCTCAATGCCGCCTGGGACCGCAATGCGCAGGATGCAATGGACTTCCTCTGGATTCCATGCAAAAATGCTGCGAAAACTTAGCCGCACCGCATTCCCAGGACGGAAGGCTAGGGCGGAAAGCCAGGGCGGAAAGGAGCACAGCCGCCATGGCTTTGGAAATCAGCGTGGGGACGGCCACCCCCAGCACACCCGCCCGGAGCAGAAACATGCCTGTTAAATCGCCCGCGATGTTGAGCACATTCATCAGGATGGAGACATACATGGTCACGTTTGTTCGGCCCATGGCCCGGAACTGCGCCGCCGCCGCGTTGTAAACGCCCAGGAAGGGGAAGGAACAGGCGGTGACGAAAAAGTAGGTCAGCGCCGCGTCCATCACAGCCGGTTCCACCGTGCCGAAGAACAGGCGCAAAATCGTCCGCTGGCCTAACACGCACACCAGCGCGATGCCGGAGGAAAACAGAGTGGATACCGTCATGAGCTGGCCTGCTGAAAATTTTGCTTTGTCCGGCTGGCCGCTGCCCAGGTATTGGGACAGAATGACCGCGCCGCCGGTGGTCAGGGCAGTCAGGACAGTCAGGACAGTAATGACAAGGTAGTTCACCATGTCCACCAGAGCCACGCCGGACACGGCGGTTTCCCCCACGCTGGATACCATTACCGTGTCCACCATGCCCACCAGCATGACCAAGACCTGCTCGATCGCCAGAGGGCACAGGAGGTTCTTCAAATCCTTGTTGGAAAACAGCATACGATCTCGCCTCGATTTAGAAATGGTCTACAGCTTACAACATACTCAGTATTCCAGCCGGTCCAACCAGCTTTGCACGGTGGACCGGGCGGCATCCAACGGTGTGTCCATCCCTGGACGCTGAACGCCCACCGCGTCCAGCACCGTGGCATTGGGCACAGCCGCCCGGATGTCCCTGACGCTGGCGGCAAGGCCGCTGGTTCCGTGGCACAGAAAGGGATCACGGTCTTTCCTGAGAAATCGCAGCTGTCCAGGAAGGTGAACACCGCCATGGGGCAGGTTGCCCACCAATCCGGGTATCCCAGGAAAATCACGTCATAGTCCGCCATATTTGCCACCGTTCCTGTCAACGCCGGTCGGGCGTTGGCGGCTTTTTCATCGGCTGCCCGGTCCAAGCATTCGTCATAATCGCTGGAATAGGGGTCCGCTGTCACGATGGAGAACAGGTCCCCGCCTGTTCCGGCTTGAATCCAAGCGGCCATCTGCGCCACATGGCCGGGGGCCAAAACGCTGGCGGAGGTGGTGGCGTCCACATCCACCGCTGAGGAGTCCCCTACAACTGTGTGTTCCACCCAGGTGAAATAGGCAATCAGGATTTTGCGCTCTTGCACCTCCGGCTGTGCGCTGCCATCAGTAGGTTCCGGTTGGAGCTGTGCCGGGGGCGGTTCTGATTCAGAAATTGACTCTTCCGGTTCTTCAGAAGGAGGCTTGCTCTCCGGGGGCAGCGACACATGGAATTCCGGTCCACGATCCTCCGGCTCCACAGGGATGTCACCTGTTTCCAGTGCGTCAGATTCTTTTGGGAGAAGTGGAGTGGATAGTTCGGGTCCCGAGCTTTGCGATTCAGAATGATCTGCCGGTGAATTTGTGGATGCTGCCGGAATGTCTGCGCTGCCGCAGGCCGTCAGCCCTACAAATGCCAGTACGCAGATCGTACCTGCCCACAGCCTTTTTTTCATACTGTACCTCCTTCCCATGCAGGCCGGCGAGTATGTCACGGACATCTATCTGGACTTCGGCAAGGTGCCTGTGGGCTTCCAGTCCACCAGCAACCCCACACTGACCGTCCAAGTCCTGGGCACCATCGCCAACGGCTATCAGATCATCAACCGGGCCAATGTGGGCGGCAAGTACCAGGGCACCTGGCAGACCGGCCGGGCCAGCTGGGTCACTGTCGTGCGCAAGCTGACCCCCAATCCCTCCCTGCCCAAGACGGGCTATTGGTCCATTCGCAAGGGGCGGTCCTCTTTTTCAGAGGACCGCCCCCATTTTAACATTTACGAGGTGATATGACCATGAACATGGAACAAACCTTCGCTGTTATCCCGGTCCTGTCCGCATTGGAGATCCGGCTGTACTCCACCTTGGCCCTGCTCCATGATGTGGGAAAGCGGGCCATCCCGCAGGAAATCCTCAATAAGCCCGGCTCCCTGACCAAAGAGGAGTTTGAGGTGATGAAGACCCATACCACTCAGGGCTGCGACCTGCTGGAGCGGGTGCCGGAGCGGAAAGATTGCGGGGCGTTCCCCGCTATCTGCGACGTCTGCCGCCACCACCATGAGAGGTGGGACGGTTCCGGTTACCCGGACCGGCTGGCTGGGGACAGTATTACGCCCTGGGTACAGGTGGTGGGGCTGGCGGACGCCTTTGACGCCTTGGTGCATCCCCGGGTCTATAAGCACGCGTTCACCCAGCGGCAGGCGGAAGATATGATCGTGACCGGGGCCTGTGGCGTCTTTGACCCGCTCCTCTTGGCCTGCTTTGCAAAGCACATCCGAGAAATCTCTCAAATAGTCTACTCGTCTATTGGCTGATTTTGTTTTCGCTTACGCTTAGGCACAACGCTGTTATAGCTCAGTTCCAGCAGTGGGATGATCTGATCGTCAGGAACAGAATCATCCAGGACAATCGAAATCCAGTGGTTTTTGTTCATGTGATACGCCGGGAGAAACCCCTTTGTGGAGAGCAGCGAACCGATCATGATGGTGCTGCACTTGATGTCCATAACGTCGAGGGCTTCTTCTCCCATCAAGCCCAGCTTCTCCGGGAGAACGCGCATCATGGCGGCGTACCACTTTTTGCTGGCGGAGTGGCGAAATATCGCGTTGCCTGGACTGTCGGCCCAGAGATATTCCGCTTCCGTCCCGTAGGTGTCCTGTATGTACTGCGTGATACGTTCACGCTGCGATGAATGGGCCATTTTATATCACCCTCGGCGCCTTCAGCCGCTCCTCATACTCCTGCCGCTCCGCCTCAGTCGCCTCACGAACGGCGTATTTTCCGCAGTCGGGGCATTGCTCCGGCTCTGCGGTACGGCTGAAAAGGAAATGGCAGTTGTCACAAGCATAAATCACTTTCATCACCTGCGATATTATAGCAGAAAGACGACTGATACACAAGATGGAGGTATTCAAAACTGAACAACCAAGAAAAAAGCAGCCTGTCCCAAGCGGCCAGCCCATCCTCAATGACAATGCCGCCATCGTCCAGAACACCAACGACATC
>CAJULJ010000043.1 GCA_910587395.1 uncultured Oscillospiraceae bacterium
CCCTTCTTCGTCGAATGCATTTCGGGGTCCCGTTTCTTTTCTTTGTTCTTGGTGGAGCTTGGCGCATCAATAATCGTAGCATCCACAATTGTTCCGCCCTTCATGATATGTCCAGTTGCCACCATTACCCGATTGATTGCATCAAAAAACAGCTTATTCAGCCCGTACTCCTCCAACAAGTGACGGAAATTACACAGCGTTGTCTCGTCCGGCACACTGTCCTTCAGAAAATCAATCCCGGTAAACTTTCGCATGGCATAGCTGTCGTAGATGGCGTCCTCCGTGCCAGGATCGGACAGGTTGAACCAGACTTGCAGCAGATACATCCGCAAGATTAGCTCCAGATCAATGGGTGGCCGCCCCCGCTTTCCTGCGGGATAGTACGGCCTGATAATTTCTACCCATTCCTTCCACGGAATAATCTCATCCATGATCTCCAGAAATTCTTCCCGTTTGGTCTTCTTTTTCCGGCAGCTGTATTCCATGTCACTCAGCGTCTGCTGTTTCATCTTCCTATCCCCCCAGCCCTTTTCCTTCTCCTGCTTTACCACATTTGGGGTCATCTGAAAATAGGACGTATTAAATCAGAGTTTCCTTTGCTGTAAATGTACGGGCAGAAGGCTTTGTGATGTATGGAGCGGTATGTGGTTGGCACAACGTAAGCGGGTGCATCAGAATCGGATCGGTTAAGGTAAAGGGCAAACTGGCGAATTGCTGTAAGTCTCAAATTTCTGGATACTGTTCCATCTGCGGCATCGGCCCATGATAAGATAGTTTCTTTTGACAAGGGGTCTAAAATATCATTTTCAACGACGAATTTCAGGAACGAGGACATACGCCGCTCCTCATTTTTATAACGGTAGCCAAGGAAGCGCTTTTCGGCAATAAAGTTTTCGATAGCCACTTTCAACAGCTCAGTATTAGACCTCTTGCGAAAATGAAATAGAGCTGTAAAATAAGGGCATGAAATACGAAAAGATAGCGGAATACTCAAACACAAAATTTCGGAGAATTACCGGGGTAAAGCGTGCAACATTTGACAAGATGGTAGAGATTTTACGGAAAGGCTATGCGGAAAAGCACCAGCGTCGAGGGAGAACGCCAAAGCTGAGCATAGAGGATCAGCTGCTGGCCACCTTGGAATATCTGCGGGAATACCGTACCTATGCCCATATAGCGGCAAGCTATGGAATAGCCGAAAGCAATATCTACCGCGGAATCAAATGGGTGGAAGATACCCTGATCCGGGATGGAAGCTTTTCTTTACCTGGTCGGAAAGCGCCGCTGAAATGTGAGACAGAGTATGAGGTGATTCTGGTGGACGCAACAGAATCGCCAATTGAGCGTCCTAAAAAAAGCAAAAGCGATACTATTCGGGAAAGAAAAAGCGGCACACACTGAAGACACAACTGCTCGTCAGCCTTCTGACCGGAGAGATCATTGCGCTTGCATTTTCCAACGGAAAGAAGCACGATTTCCAGCTATTCAAGGATTCCGGTATCCATGTCAAGGCAGAAACGGTGCTGGAGGCGGATACCGGCTACCAGGGGCTTGCTCAGATACACGCAAATTCCCTCCTGCCAAAAAAGCGTCCCAAGCATCATCGCTTGACCAAGCAGGAACGCAATAAGAACCGTGAGATTTCAAGAAAACGGATCTTTGTTGAACACACAATCCGTTTTGTCAAAAGGTTTCGTATCCTCTCGGAGCGTTACCGCAACCGTAGATGCCGCTTTGCTCTTCGCTTTTCCTTGATTGCTGGTATCTGCAATTTTGACCGCTTTGCCTAATTTCGCAAGAGGTCTATTGTATTTACTCATGCTCCACCTCTATATCGGGGTCCAAAGCACATATCCGAAGATGCTCATCGTCTACTTTCAGGTACACCGGTGTTGCAGAGACTCCGTTATGACCTAAAAATTCTGAAATAAGTGAAAGACTGGTGCCTTCTTTTAACAGATTTGTAGCAAATGTGTGTCTGATTGAATGGAGACCATATAATTTGGAGGACGGGGGAGTGATACCGGCTAAAGCCGCGTATTTGCGCATTTGATAATGAAAGTTATTGTTACTGCAAAATGCTTGAAACGGCGCACAATGCCGCACAAAAATAAATGGGCTGTCTGTTTCCGGTCTGCCATCTCTAATGTAATCAATAAGCGCCCATCCAAGTTCTGCGGGCATTGGAAGTGACAATAATTCGTCCGTTTTAACTTGAGATATTTGAATTGTGGATTTCTCCCAATCTATGTTTTTGAATTGCAAATGCAGAATATCCCCTATTCTAAGGCCAAGATAAATCGCCAACATAAAAATAGCATAATCTCGCTTTCCGTTTGAAGTTTCTCTGTTTATTGCAGTGAGTAGCAGCTGGAGATCCTCTGGCTTCCAAACTACAGGAAGTTGTGCCAGCCTAAAATTCCGAACGGGAGGTATTAGCGAGGCCAAATCATGATCAGTTAGCTCATCCAAATATAGATATTTTAAGAATGTTCGGAGCTTACCAACAGTTGTTTTTAATGTGCTGACAGCAAAATGACCATATTGATCCCTGATAAAGTCCATCACATTTGAAATGGTTATTATCTTGCAGCTTTGAACACCACAATCTGAGAGATACTCAAGAAATTTATGAACCTCTCTGGTTGTTCCCCGTACATAATCTCTTGAATATCCGTTTTCATCCATGTATCTTAAAAAGCTTTGGGCAGCACCCAAAAACTGACTGGGCCAGAAGTAAGGCTGTTTCATCGGCCTATGCAAGCAAATTTCGCCATTTAATTCATAATCTCTGAGATATCGGATTGCACTGACTGACCGGCGTTGGTGTCTTTTCATTGGAGGAGGGAACTCTGCCCATTCGATTCCATAGGCATCTCGCAAAAAGGCAGCACCTATTTCTATTGTGAAGTGACAGTTATCTGCATACCGTGCAAAATGGTTCCAAATTTTTTGAAGGCGAATAAGATTTCTCTCTTTGTACCCTTTTGCAGCAAGATGTTTTCGAACACCAGCAGCAAGATCCAGAATTGGAGTTTGCCCACAGACAGTTCCTGAACTCATATAATCCCTTCTTTCATTGTTTTTTTGCAGGGGATATATGAATTTTACAGGAAATATTATGAGAAGTAAAATTACTTGGAGGGACTGCCATTAAGCCAGTCCCTCCTGCTACTTCCTATAACTTTTTACTGGGCATAAATTGGGGCTTAGCACCCGTTCACCCTAGAAAATAAATAGGCATTCCCTTGGCATAGTAACTGTAGCAAGCGGCACCCCTCAGCTTTCTGTTGGGGTGCCGCTCACCGCCTATTGATTCTTCATGACATCCTGCCAATTGGAATTGTGTAATATCTCAGCGCCCCCGCCAAGAAAAACCGTCCCGGCTTCCACATCTCCTTTCAACTGATACAACATCCAGGCTGTCAGGTACCCATCGCTTCTTGCCAGCATATCCCCGTGTTCCGCACCTGCCGCCCTGCCACGAACCTTGAACACAGTGTCATTGATCGAGTCGTAATTTTCGATCAGAGAGGATAGCGGCGCAACGCCTGCGTATTCCTCATTTGGATCTGCCACGCCGGCGTCGTCAGATGTGCCGGTCCCCGCCGCCATAAAATATGGGATGCCTACCTTTGATACATCATAGGACCAGCCCAAATTTCGGGCCAGGAGAGGGTATGCCGCGCTGCCTGTGAACATGGCCTTGTACACCGCGCCGTTTTCATACTCCGTCACCGCCGCCAGAGCCCCCGCGCCGCCCTGAGAAAAGCCGACGATACCGATATTGTCCTCGTCCAGCTTGCCGCAAAGCACATTATCGCTGGATAAGCTCAATAGAAAATCCAGCACGATTGATGTTGTTTCACCTGTCCCGGCCTGGGGGTCCTCGTTGCCCACAACCACAAAGCCCCAGGACGCCAGACGCTTGAACCAGCCCTCATAGTTTGACGCTGGTGTGCCGCTGGCGTTGACCGTCACTATGACCGGGTACTTTTCCTCCGACGCCTCCAGCCCGGCGGGATACCATACCCGTATCCTTTGAATGGACCTGTTGTCCGAAGCAAATTCTGTGTAGGATACCGCACAGGGGCCCAGTTGAGAATACTTCTGCTCCAACGGAAAGGCAGAAGAAAACGCCGTATAATAATCGTCCTTGATAGATGCCTTCCTGGCCTCGATCCAAATCTTGACCAGAAGCAGGACGATCAACACCATGATGACCAGCAGGCAAATGCCCAAAGCCTTCCATACCTTTTTCATTCCTGATACCCCTTTATTTCTGCTCGTCCCGGATAAAACGGAGCATCGTCTCAAAGCAGTCCTGGGACTCCCTGCTTTCGGTGTTGGAGAGGAATCCGTGCTTCGTCAAGCCGTATGTAGCTTCATCAGTGTAAAAATATTCGTGCTCCACTCCGTGCTCGGCCAGCCGGTCCGCAAAGTGCTGCATGATCTCGGGGAAGCCGTCGTCCGTTCCCGCTGTCAGGAAGCTCCTCGGGTAGTCCGGGGTAATGTACCGTGTGGCGCTGAAACGGTCCGCCTCCGTCTTGTTCCACAGAAAAACACTGTCCTGCAAGTATGCGCCGGTCAGTATTTTGATGGGCAGCCCTTCTAAAAGCTCCACTTCAAGCGGGGCATCGTCTATCACCGCGGCCCGTATGTCCGACACCTGCAGCCGGGGCTCCCGGGTGAACGAGAAAAGGGCTCTATATTCCCCATTGGACAAAACTGCCGCGTATTGGGCGGCCAGCTCCGCGCCTGCGGACTGGCCGAACAGGACCACGTCTTCCATATCAAGCCCCAGCTCAGCCCCATGCTCTACGAGATAATTGACCGCCTCGCTGATCTGGATCAGCGGGTCCGGGAAATGGTAGTCCGGCATGAGCACATAGTTCACATTGACGAAATTGAACCCCGCCTGGATCATTTTGTCGAACAAGGCGGTGGAGTCGTCCCGCTCAGCCATAGGGTCCCCCAGGACCTTATCCCCGGCGAAGAATCCACCGCCGTGGAAGTATATCACGGTCGTTCGTTTGACCGACGTATCGCTGCTGGGATAGGAAATGTCCAGATAGCTGTTGGGGTAGGTCTCTCCGTATTTGATGTCGTTCACGTAGAGTATGCCGTTGCTTCTAACGGCTTGGCCGGGTTCGCGCCTCGGCGAGGACGGATTGATGTCGGATTTGTCCTGGTATATCAGGCTCTGGAGCGCATCGGTCACGATAGAGGGCCGGAGCAGGACTGCGCCAAACAGGATCGCGGCTAGCAAAACGATTCCGGCCAGGATGATGCCAATAGCTTTCATAATTATTTTCATAGGCTCCTCCTTGACAAATGGATGGTGCAAGAGTAGCATAGGCTTCGGGATGAATCAAGTGTTTCAGCAAAAATGATACATCGGGAAGGGGTTTGTATCATCAGATGAATAACGAGCAAAAGAACACCTATGTGAAGCAGCAGCTTACGCAGGCCCTGCTGGAGCTGTTGCAAAAAAAGACACTGGCCGAAATTTCGGTCAGTGAACTGACGGAACGGGCGGGCGTTGGCCGTGTGTCCTTTTACCGCAATTTCCACACAAAGGAGGACATTTTGAAGGAAGAGTCGGACAGGCTCATCGAGCAATGGGGAAGGCTGTATGAAAGCGACCCTGCATCCACCCCGGAAACGCTGTTCCCATCACTGTTCGACTTCTACAGGGCGAACGGCTCATTTTATACCGCGCTCTACCAGGCCGGGCTGTCCGGCATCATGCTGGAGACGATCGTGAGCACCATACAGGTCACGGCGGAGATGGACAATCTGGAGGCTTACATGAAGTCTTTTTGGGCTTATGGCATCTATGGCTGGCTGAATGAGTGGATCAAGCGTGGTATGCAGGAAAGCGGGGAGGAGATCAGCAGGCTGTTCGCAATCGCCAGGCAATGAGTAATTCCCAAAGCAAGCTGAATAGACAAAGGGCACGGATCGGGTCATTCCCATCCGTGCCCTGAACCTATGTAGGCAGATTTTTTGCGTTGTTCTGCCGGCAGTCCAACACCGTATCCAGATAAACAGTATCGCCCTCAATCGCAAACAGGGCTTTATAACGTTTGCAGAAGAGCGCTTTCCGATACTGACCTGGAGGCAGTTCGTAGTCAGTTTCGACAGGGAACTGGAACGGATTATCCTCCAGCGCATCCAATACCTTTTCAAAATCCTTTATCAGTCCCTTGGCCGCGGGAACGCTCACGTTCGCAAGAAAACGGGTATGCCGCACCAGCATGGCATCCGCGCGCCGGGACACGATGACAGTGTACCTACCCAACGGCCTCGGCCTCCCCGATGGCACGTTCCATATCGGCCAGCACATCACGGGCGTTCCGGCCCTGATAGCCGTTCTGACGGTCTGCCTGACCTTCCAGCAACTCGTCGTATACCGCGTTACGGGGATGGAGGGAGAGACTGAGCGGTACAGCCTGGTCCCGCACAATCTGCTTCAGGAACATCGTAAATGCCCCGCTCATGGTCAGTCCCAGCTCTGACAAAACTTCCTCAGCCTGGGACTTCAGCGCAGAATCCATACGCATACTGAAATTGGTGTCACCTGGCATAATACTCACCTGACCTTTCAAAGAGATTGTACTACATAGTATATGCAATGTCAATGCAGCAATTCAAAGGAGATGGATCATGTCCGAGACAAGTCAACGGCTCTACAAGTTTTTATCCGCCTGCGCTGGAAATTGGCGCAATGCCATTTACATTTCAGATGATGGCATTGGGTATCTGCTGTCCGCCGACCGGGATGGCAGCCCTATCGTAATGGCAGCGGAACAGTTCCAGCAGCTCACCGGTGAGCAGATCGACCCCGCTGAGTGCTGCGGCCAGCTCACCGGGGTCGGCTTCAAGGCCCTTTACGGCCAATATCTGCTCTGGCACGCGGCATCGCCGCAGGATTGGTTGCTGGACCATCTCTGCTACTAGGCAGCGGTCTTGTGCCATCAGCTCCCCTGGGAGCACTTGGCGGCGTCGATGGCCAGCACGATCATCAGGCAGAACAGAGAATCCTCCGGGCGGGCGATCTCCATGCTGTAGGTATCCGTCCAGTTCCACAGTTCCTTGGACAGCGACATCACGGTGCGGGGACCATCCATGACCGTGTAATCCCATTCCATAAAGCTCCCTTCCACTCGCCAGCCGTTGCAGTCCAAGTTAAACTTGGGCCGCAGGAAGGAAAACTCCTTCGTCAGCACCCCGGCCAGCCGGCCGCCCACATACAGCTCGAACTTGGGCAGCCATGTGAGGACCCGCTCCTGCACGGTGCCCAGGTGATTCCCATAAGCGTCATAGATCTGGAGCCGGTGCCCCCAGCTCAGTTCACCCTTGACGACATAGACCGTATTGCCATCCTGGTCATAGATGTCGTAGCTGTCAAACCAGGAGAAGAATCTTTGCTTGAAAAGCAGTTTCATTCCGATGCCCCCTTCCCTAGGGTCATTATATCAGAACCATACGATTTTTCATAGCAGCGCATTTCATTTATCAAGGCCGCTCGGGAGTGATCCCGGGCGGCTTTTTTATTGTTTACGGAAAATTCACAAAATTTCGGGAATTTTCGCCTTCGAGCGGTGCGTAATAAAGGTGACAAGAAAATCTCGACATCGACAGGAGAGGACGGGGCGCCATGACCCTGTCCTTTGCACTTCCCTGGGGAGATACGCCCCACATCATACTATAAGGAGTTGATCCAATGAAACGCGTGAATATCAAATGTCCTTACTGCGGCTCCCGGGCCTATCTGCGCCCGGCCAGCGTGGTCTACGGCCAGAAGGCTTCGGCCTCGGACGCTCCGCTTTACGTCTGTGCCCGCTTTCCCGCCTGTGATTCTTATGTAGCGGCTCACAAAAGCAGCCGCAGGCCAATGGGCACCCTGGCCAACGCTCACCTGCGCCATCAGAGGATCGCGGCCCACGCCGCGTTTAACAGGCTGTGGCAAAGCGGACTGATGAGCAAAAAGCAGGCATACCGCTGGCTCCAGCTCAAGCTGGGTCTGCCGGAGGAGGACGCCCACATCGCCAATTTTTCCACATACCGATGTGAGCAGGTCATCCGGCTCTGCGATGGCTTTTTTGCGGCGGCGACAACCACGAAGCCGTCTGCCGGCTGCGCCCAAAGGGAGGCAAGCCCATGAAATTCGATTTTACCCTGGACACACAGCAGCAGGCCTTGGTGGAGGAGAACCTGCTTGTGATCGACAAAGTGATCTCCCGGTACATCCATGTGAACGAGGGCGTCTGCGGCCTGGGGTGGAGCGACCTATACCAGGAAGGGGCTGTTGCGCTCTGTAAGGCGGCGGCCACCTACGATGGAGCATCCGCCCAGTTTGACACTTACGCCACCACCGTCATCCGAAACCACCTTTACAACTGCTGCAAAGCGGTCAACACCAGGCAGAGGAATCTGCCGTCTGTTTCCCTTGACCTTGACTTCTCCGATGAAGACCAGCCGCCTCCGTACCCACAGCCCTCTGTGCCGGACGGTATTGATGAACTGCTGGGCCGGATGGACGCCGCCGACCTGCTTGCGGACTGCAAACGGCGGTACAGCGGTGTGGCCCGGCTGGGCGTGGAGGCGCTGGAGCTGAAGGTAAAGGGCCTGAGTGGAGCGGACATCGCCCGGATGTACCACACCACACCCAACAACGTGGGAGCGTGCATCTCCCGGGCGGCTAAAAAGATTCAAAAAGATTTTCCCGGATCTGTTGAAAAATGAGCAGGGCATATGTAAAAGAACATATAAGCAGAATAAAAAATGGAGGCGGCATAATGAACGTGAAAAAAACAAGCACCTATTACACAGCGGTAGGGCACTTCCGCCGCAAGACCGATGAGGCCGGAAACTCCTGCCCTGTGATCCTGGTGAACCAGGAGGAGAATATTGTAGATATGCAGGAGATGGCGGTGTGGAGCATCCTCAGCTGGCGGTTCCTGCATCTGGAGCAGATCGAGCGCCGGTACAACGACATGGCCCGGGAGCTTCCGCCCGCCCGGCGGGAGCTGGAGACCTGCCTGAACCGTCTGGAGGTGCGGGGCCTGATTGCCCGGGGTACCGGCGACACCGATTTCGAGGCGCTGTATGACCTGCTGGGCGAGCTGTACGTGGTCCCCATCTCGGAAAGCCTGCCCCTGCGGCTGGCGACCTTCGGAAAGCTGCTGCTGGAAGGAGTGCCCTTTTCCAAGGCTAAGGTCCTGTTTCAGAAGGACAAGCCCAGCGAGCGGGAGGCCCAGGTAATGGCATTATCCAGGCAGGCGCTGGTGTCCACCGCTGAGTTGATCAAGTGCGCCGAGGTCGGAACCACTGACATTTCCACCGATGAAAAGCTCATGGATGCGCTGATTGACGACGACTACACCAGTAGCGACAGCCTTGTTTTCGAGATGCTTCAGGCGGAACAGCGCATCCCGGTCACCATGGCCGTGGCGAATCTCTATCTGCGCAAGCAGATTATCTTCGAGCGGGTATAGCGCCAAAGATTCTCTAAAGGCAACAGGAGCAAGTCTGCCGTCCCCTGTTGCCTTTTCATTTGCTGTTCAATTTTCCGGCTGCGCTTGTATGGTGAAGATGAAACAACCAGTCATATGTGTTCACATATTGCGGTCAAACCGGATAAATACATGGTTCGTCATAATCAGGGATCAGGTGGTCATGGGTGATAAACAGCATATTCTCCACTGCCGCTTGGCACACCATGATTTTGTCAAACGGATCTTTATGCGCAGGGGCAGTTTCCGGACGCTTCAGATTTTTCAGGTAAAAAATGTGTTCCTCCCTCACGGGGGCTGCAGAAAACCCAGACTCTCTACAATAGTCAGCTACCTGTTCCCCGTTGAAATCCATCCGATCCGGGTGGGCAAGATACTTCATTTGAATCTCCCAAATTGACGCGAGGCTGTAATAGACTTCATTTCCCTCGTTTTCCAAAAGTTTATGTGCCTTATCAGGCAGCTGCGGAGCGTCAGCCAGCGCCCAGAGCAGGATATGCGTATCCAGCAGCAGCTTCATGATCCCACCTCAAATGCTTCCGCGATCTCATCGTCCCATTTGTCAAAGTCCTCCGGGATATGGAGCTTGCCCTTGGCCACACCAATGCGTTTTGGGACTGGCTTTTTCTGTGCCAGCTTCATTTCAACCACCGGTGTGCCGTTTCTGGCAATCAGGATCATTTCTTCCTGTCCGGTTTCCAACAGACGGACCAGCTTGGACAGGTCGGTTTTCGCCTCCAGCATATTTACTTGCGTCATAGTGGCACCTCCTGACAAACTTACATAATTAGCTAACCTGGCTAATTACATTATACGAAACCACAGGCGAAATAGCAATACCGCAGCACACAAAAAAATTTCCAATTCTCTTGCAGAAAACAGCCTGCTCCCGCCATGTTTATTATATGAGGACAAAAAATAAATGGAGGTTTTTCACATGGCAAACATCAACGACATCTTGGTCCAGGCATCTGAACTCCGAGCGGGCATCGACCGTCTGCTCCGCAGTTCTACTTACCGTCAGTACGATGATTTGAGCGGCCTGGAAATCAACCGGCAGGACAGCGAGCAGTTGTTCCTTCTGGACGAACTCCGGGGCATCATGGAGAAGCTGGACAACGTGGAGGAGGCGATCCGCTATCTCGAACTGCCTGTGGATGAGATCAGCCATCTCCACAAAAATGATTCCGACCGATATGAGACCGCGCAGGGTCAGGTGTTCTGCTGCGGCCACGCCATTGAGGCTCTTATCACCGACGACCGCCATGACGTTCCCTATTGGACGCGGACCAGAGTGGAGCATGACGGCGCCGGCTATTACCTGGTGGGCCACCGTGATAC
The DNA here is from genome assembly GCA_910587395.1 of uncultured Oscillospiraceae bacterium. Lineage (GTDB taxonomy): Bacteria > Bacillota > Clostridia > Oscillospirales > Oscillospiraceae > Enterenecus. Next base: position 10,863 of record CAJULJ010000043.1, read on the forward strand.
TTCCCTGAATGGACTGGTGATCCGCACGAGGAAAAACAAAATATCAATATATTGATTTATACTATTGACAACCACAATATATAGTGTTACAATGCACTTGTAATTGATTTTTGTGCGTCCTGGTGAGATTCCAGGGCAGGCTGCGGCCTGTTATCAGGGCAAGACCCTGAACTGCACACGCTGTTAAGTTTGTATGCAAGTGCTGACGGGACAACTGCGCCCATTTGAGGGCAGATGGTTGTACAGTCGGCACTTTTTATATAAATACCAACTGCCAAACCGGCGGAAAGGAGTGGTCTATGGAAAAAACCATGTGCGGTGATTGCGGGAAACCCGATACACGGCACAAACAAGCTCCGGACATTTGGGCCAGCGGCCTGGATGTCCACAACAGGAAAAAGGATGCTCCCAAAGCATCCCCGTCCCCCGGCGCTGTCGGGGTCATCGACGGAGAACGGGAGCCCCTGCCGGAGTAGACGCTTCGGCACAATTGAATGAGGCGCTGTTTCAAATGATTCGGAAGGAATTCTGAGCTTTGAGGCAGCGCCTCTTTTTTTGTTTTTACATCAAAAAAAGAAAGGCGGCAAATGAAATGAAACAGAAGATCTCCCTCGGCAGCAGCATTTCCATCCTGATCGGCGTGGTCATCGCCATTCTGGCGCTTGTGCGCGGCCCGGTGCAGACTGGCCTGCTGCTGGTCACGTTCGCCCTCTGGGGCCTGTGGGTGGTGCTCACCCTTCTGCGCCCCGCGTGGCGCTCCAACCGCGCCTACCGCACCCGAGAGGAGCGGGAGGCCAGGGAGCAGGACGCCCTTTCCGGGCGGAATGTGGCCGGGCTCCTGCTGTGCCATGTGAACTACCGCGTCTCGGATTATCTGAAAAGTGCTTACCCCAACGCACGCTGGGAGTGGGTCATGCAGAACCCTATCCTGTTCATCGCCCAGGGCGGTACGGGCCGCATCCGGCTGTACGGGGTGCCGGACTACGAGTATGCCGACGTGACGCTGGATCAGAAGGGCTCCCTCAACTGCTCCCTGGTGAAAATCGTCCCGGTGGACGGCAGCGGCCAGGGCACGCCCTCCGGCCAGCACTCTCCCGACCCCTCGGTGTGGTACGCGTTGGAGGGCCGGGACGTGCTGGACACGCTGATTGCCGACCTGCGCTCCCGGGGCCACAGCAGCCTGACGCTGAACGAGGACGGCAGTATCTCCTTCCAGCCCGATGCTGGCGGCAGAAAGACCACAAAGCACGCCTTTGCCTCCTTCCCGGAGAAAGTGTACTGGCCCCGGCTGGCCGACACGCTGGCCCAGGAGGGGCTGACCGCCGACGTCCAGGCCGATCGCATCGCCGTTTCCTGGTGAAAGGGGGAGCGGCATGAAAACCGGACTGACTATCACTGAAATGGCGGCGGAGATCGAGCGTCAGGCCGCCGCCAAAGAAGACTATCTGGTGAACCCGCTCAATATGGAAATGGACCCCACGGGTCGCGTGCCCATGCTCCGGGTCGTTGAGGGCGGCGTGGACCAGGTGGAGCCCCTGACCATCCAGGAGACGGCCCACCGTCAGCTGGGCAGCCACCTGAACATCCCCTGGAAGTATTACGAGCGGATGCTCCAGGAGGAGCCCGAGCTGCTGGCCCACAATGTCAACCACTGGCTCCACAAGGGGGAACCCACCCAGCGGCTGCTGCGCACCATCGACGGAAAAGCCAGGGCGTTCCTCAGCAACCGTTACAGGTGTATCGACAATTTTGAGATTGCCACGGCGGTGCTGCCCATCATCATGGAGATGCAGGGGGCCCGGTTCGAGAGCACCCAGATCACCGAAAATTATATGTACATCAAGGTGGTCAATCCCAGGCTCACCGGCGAGGTGCGCGTGGGCGACGTGGTGCAGGCGGGCGTGGTCATCTCCAACAGCGAGACCGGCCTGGGCGCGGTGAACATCCAGCCCCTGGTCTACCGCCTGGCCTGCCTCAACGGCATGGTGGTCAATGACAGCAGCACCCGGACCCGCCGCAACCATGTGGGCCGGACCAACAGCACCGATGAAAATTTTGCCCTGTACTCCCAGGAGACGCTGAACCAGGACGGCAAGGCGTTCATGATGAAGGTGCAGGACACGGTGCGGGCGGCGGTGGACGAAGCCCGGTTTGCCAAGGTGCTGGACACCATGAAGGAGAGCACCCAAGCCAGGCTGGACACCACTGACATTCCCAGTGTGGTCAAGCTGACCAGCAGCAATTTCGGCCTCACCGAAACGGAGGGCAAGGGCGTGCTCCAGCACCTCTTGGAGGACGCGGACTACACTCTCTACGGGCTGGCAAACGCCGTCACCCGGTACAGCCAGGACGTGGAGGACTACGATAGGGCCAGCAAGCTGGAGGTCATCGGCTACAACGTCATGACCATGCCCCCGGCTATGTTCAGGCAGATCAATCAGGTCACCAGCATGGCCGCGTAACTGCGGTCACTGTGGCAAATACAAATTTTTTAGGAGGAAAATGATTATGAGTAACCAGCAGAACACCACCGCTGTTGCGGAGTACAAGCCCTTTACCCTGCCCGCCCCCATGGACAACAGCTTCGACAGCGAGGAAGTGGCCAAAGACCTGGAGGGCCTGGAGCTGTCCTTCCCCCGGGTGAAAATCCCCGGCGGCGGCGTGCCCCAGTTCAAGATGCCGGGCGAGGACCCGGACCACCCCACCTACGTCAGCGAGATCGAGGGCATCATCCTCTGCAACCACGACGCCAACGCCTACTGGCCGGAGGGCAGCGAGTACGACGACAACACCCCGCCCCAGTGCCAGTCTATGGACGGTAAGCAGGGCTGCGGCAACCCCGGCCTGCTGTGCGCCAGCTGTGGTTACAACGAGTTTGGCACCAGCGGGAAGGGTAAGGCGTGCAAGAATATGAGGATGCTCTACATCCTCCAAGATGGGGAGTTCATGCCCCTCCAGCTGGCCCTGCCGCCTACGAGCATCAAGCCTTTCAGAAACTTTGCCGGCATGGCCTTTGGCCTGCGCCGCCGTCCGGTGTACGGCAGCCTGGTCAGGATCGCCCTAAAGCCGGCGAGCAGCAACGGCTTTGACTACAGCGTGGCCACCTTTACCCGCGTCCGGGACTTCGCCGGTGAGGAATTGACGGCTGTCAAGGCGTATGCCGAAAACTTCCGGAAGATGGTCGAGGAAATGCTGAAGCGGCAGGGCACCGTCCAAGCGGCCGCTGCGGAGAACATTGTGGAGATGAACAACGAGCCGCTGGAGCTGCCGGACAACGATGAGCACTTCTCTGTCGGCGTGCTGGATGGCGAGCGTGACCTTCTGCCCGCCTGAATCCGGCTGGTTGAAAAGCAGAGCAGGCTGTTCCCGCCCTACGCGCGGGGACAGCCTGCCCCGCTGGCCCCTCTCACAGAGGAGCAGCGGCGGTTTGCGGAACAAAACCACGGCCTGATCTACGCGTTCCTCAAAGAGACAGGCCACAGCGCCGCCGATTACTATGACGCCGCCGCCCTGGGGTTCCTCCAGGCGGTGCAGCGGTATCTCACCCAGCCAAGGCTGAGGCGGTACGCTTTCCCCACCATTGCGTGGCGGGCCATGGGCCGTGACGTCGCTGCGGACCGCCGGGCTGAGATACGCCGGAAAAACGCCGAGCGCCAATACCTGGACGGCAGCCGGGTTTGGTCCCCGGACATCCGCGAGGAAGCTGAATCCCGCCTGATCCTGCATAAAGCGTTCAGCGTCGCCAGTCCGGAGCAGTACCGGACGGCAAATCTGAGGGCACAGGGATACAGCTTCAAGGAAACGGCGCAGATGCAGGGCATACAAGTCAAGCAGGCCCGCAGGCTCCTGGAGGAGCTGCGGAAGATCTGCACACATTTATATATTTAACTGAAGGGAGAATCATGTCATGACAAAAGCTGTGAGGATCTTGAATGGTGCGCTGGTCCGCCCGCTGTCTGTGGGCTCCAAAGCTGTATTCCTGTACGGGAACAGCCTGGTGCGCACCTCCCGCGTGGTGACGATCCACAGCATGACCGAGGATAAGGTGTGTTTTGAGACGCTGAACACCGAATACCAGCTTCATCTGGTGACCGGCCCCACCTATGAGCCGGCCACGTGTCAGTTCCCCATGGCGATGGCCGCCTGACCTGGCCAGACATTTCATGACGCACCAAGGGATTTCCGATTCTTTGGCGCGTCCATTTTTATTAAGGAGAATTGATCATCCGCATTGCCCGGAGTGAGCAGCGGGACCTGCTGCAAGACCTGCGGGACGCCGCCGAGGGCATCGAGGCGCCCACAATATCGACCAGATCAAAGCGAAGGCTGAAAAAAAGCGGGCCGCCAAGCAGCACCGCAGGGAATTGAAGGCACGCCGGGCGCAAAAAATGGCCCTGCCGCCGGGAAATGCAGTGCAGATCGAGCAGATATCTTTGTTTTAATACTGCTGTTCTGGCTGCCCATTTTAATGTTTTGGGAGTTGATTCAATGGAAAACTGTAAATTACTGCCACCGCTCTTTTGTGATGGCTCATTCAACAGGGCAGGACGCAAAATGAGAGCGGTCTTTGAAAGAGAAGTTTCCAACGGAAAGCAAACCTATCGGATATGGCGCAGGGCCGGGAAGCCCAACCTGAAATATCCCCGCGCCGAGAACGACAAGTACATCCTCCACGTAGAACTCAACGGCTATCTCGCTGCCCTGGGGCTGACCGATTTCGCTTTGATTGACAGCTGTGGATTCCGGGCCGCGACGGCGGAGCTTTATGGCGGAGAGGAGAAACGCGAAAGCTATTTCGACGCCCTGCGCGAGTCCGGTGATGAAGACGCGGTTCGTGCGGCGATTGCGAAAGAACAGGCGGAGATTACTCGGCTTGGCGGAGATCTTGTCCGGCAAGCGGATTACATCGGGAAAATGCTTGCCGAACATACCAGGTTCTACCTGAAGGCAAAAGAAAACGGTGGGGCCACCTTCCCTGATTTTGTCGGGGCGCTGCTGGAAAATGATTTGGAAAAATGTATGGAGCTTTCAGCCGTATACAAGGAAAAGTGCCGCCAAGAGAGGGCTGCCCGCGCTGCCCGCTCCGCTGAAGAAGAGCAGGCATATTGCCAGAAACGCAACACCGAGGCCGAACAGGCAGTGTCGAAGGCGGTCCAAATCCTTCAGAATGGTGGATTGCTTGAAAACGAGACAGTCACCTTTTATCAGGACCGTTACCATTCAAGCACCTATTCTATTGTCAATCATTTGATGCGGATGTATCAAATCAATGTTCCCCTCCGGACCCAGGGCTGGATCAACGAGCGGTTGGTCAGTGTCACCATTAGGAATGGAAGATGTGAGCGGCAGCGTTTTATGCGGTCCAAAAAAGGTCACGGTTCACAGAAATTCTTCCAGTGCATGGACGATTTGATTCAGGCTGTTACGGTGCGGGAGCAAAATGAGGTGTCCCATCGGCCATCTGACAATCTGTAAAAATATTTAGCCAGGGGGTGCGTCTGCATTGCAGACATATCCCCTGGCCAGCATTTCTGTAAAGGAGGCTCAAACAATGGACCTGCTACAAAAATTTTCGCAGGTTGAGATCCGGGCGGACGCCCGAATTACCGAGGCGGACCGTGCGTTCTGTCAGAAACATCAGGAGGCATATCAGGCCGCATTAGATACATTCCGGCAACTGCTGGCCCTGTGGAAAGAGGCGTGCGGACAGCAGCGGCACGCCCTGCATGATTCTGAAAACCCCGGCTATGTGTGGACCCAATATCTGAGCTCTAAAAAATTCCCCGAGTTAACGGATGTTCAAATCAGTATGCACATTTTGGAGGTGCATAAGAAATTCATCAGTGTGATAGTGTCCTATCTCAACACCACCTATCATCTTTCGATAGATGCTGATGAAGTGGAAGAGATTCTTATTCCTTCACCGGAATACTATGAGGACGTAGATATAGAATCTGTGTTGCAATCCATAGTTTTGAGGTATGAAAAAATAGTCGAAATGATCTTATCCCAGTTCGATGGCCGCAGCTTTTCCGAACAGGCTCCCTATGAGATGGTAATGAAATGCCATCGAGCTGCATGGCGGAAAAGTGATCATCAGCCCAATTTCGAGCAAAAAAAGAACTTGGTCAAGATTCTCAATGGAGCCTGCTGCTACCGCTACGCTCGAAAAGAGGAGCAAATTTCTTCACGTGAACAATGGGTCATTGATTCGGAAGTAAAATCTATTTTGAAGGGTCTCGCACATTTTGAGACTGGGGCTTTTGAGGAATATCCCGATGGAATAGACGATCTGCTGTCCGAGAAATTGGCTATTTCAGAGTGGTGCGACTTGTGGGAATTTGAAAACTGCACGAAGCTGGAGCGTATCAAGCTGTTCAAAAACGGCCGCATGGACATCCGCTTCACCAACGAGGGATACGCCCGCCAGTTTGTGGCCGATTACCTCGGAACAGTCTGGTGAGGTGTGCCCATGAAATATGCGGATTATCATGAATCCATCCCCCAGGACAAGCGGGAGGAGCTGAACCAAAAGGTCCTCTGCCTGATCGAAAGCGGGCAGGCAGAGGCCAATGGCATCACCCGGGAGGATATCTTCAATGCCTACACCGGGATCGGCGGCCTGCATGGCCTGGACCGCAAAAACTTTGCGAACTATCACGAATACAGTGAGCAGAAAAAGCAGCTTGAGAACGGGCAGTTTTTCACCCCGCCTAATCTATGTGAGCTGGTGATGTCCAGCCTTCGGCTGTCTGAGTACGACCTGGTGGCCGACCTGACCTGCGGGATGGGGAACTTCTTCAACTATGCGCCCGTGGAGTCCAACGTCTACGGCTGTGAGTTGGATGTGAATGCCTACAAAGTGGCGCATTATCTCTACCCGGAGGCCAACCTGGAGCTAGGCGACGTGCGCACCTACAAGCCGGACATCCGCTTTGACTATGTGGTGGGCAACCCGCCCTTCCACCTGAAATGGTGGACAGAGGCCGGGAATGAAATGTTGTCCCAGCTTTACTATTGCGTCAAGGCGGCGGAGCTGCTGAAGCCCCTGGGTATTATGGCCCTGGTGGTCCCCCGGTCCTTCCTGGCCGACCCGTTCCTGGACGGCGAGGCGATCCGCGAGATGGAAAAGCGGTTCCGCTTCCTGGGCCAGCTGGGTCTGCCGGACAACGCGTTCTCGTCCAAGGGGGTCAGCGGCCTGCCCACCAAGCTGCAATTCTGGCAGCGGCGGCCTGAGCTATACGTCAAGGAGGGCTGGCGCTATTCCCCGGATTGCAGGGAGACCATCCGCTCCGGCTTTGACGCAGGCGCGGAGGCCCGGCGCATTTTTGACCAATTCCTGATGTACCCCAAGGCGGACCTGGAACAGAACAAGGCCCAAGTCCTGCTGGAGCTGGCCCGGGCCCACGCTTCCTCTAAGGAGTTTACCTATCAGACCCAGCGGCTGCTCTATCAAATCAAGGTCCACCCTGCCACAAAGGAGCATTATGCCAAGTGCTGCGAGTACCTGCACCAGCTCTACACCCAGCAAAAGCCGGAGGGCATGGACTACAAAGAATGGCAGCGGGTGATGCTCACAGAGGTCAAGGTGCTGTCCTATCTGCGCCGGGCATTGCGGACGCAAAACAGGAAGCCGAGCCGTGATGTGGTGGCTCTGGTGAAGCAGAACGACAGCTTTGTTTACAAGGCATACAGCGCCAAGGCCCGGCTCCAGCTCACCGGGGATATGAAGGTCCCCGTCCCCATTTATCAGGCGGTTTTGGACAACGAGTCGGAGCGGTTTCCCGGCTTCGAGCGGTTCCTGCGCAGAAAACGGCGGGAGTATGATAACCAAAATCAACCCTTCGCTGGCATGGCAGAGGGCATGGCCATCGCCGCCTGGCTTCGGGAGTTCCGCCTGTGGGACGCTGAGAACGAGGAGTACATCCATCTGAACGACATCCAGCGCCACGATATCAACCTCATGCTCCAGAAGCGGCATGGAATGCTCCAGTGGGAGCAGGGCAGCGGCAAAACGCTGGCCGCCATCGCCATGGGACTGTACCGGATGCAGAATCAGGGGATCTATTGTACTTGGGTGGCGTCCTCAGCCATCTCCATCCGGAACAACTGGAATATCGTGCTGCCCAACTACGGCCTGTCCCACGTGTTCGTGGAGCGGTTGTCTGATTTGAAGCGGATCAAGCCCGGCGATTTCGTGCTGGTGACGCTGGACAAGCTGGGCCAGCTGCAAAAGCGGATCAAAAAGTGGGGCAAGCTGCACCACCAGAACATTATGCTGGCCCTGGACGAAAGCGATGAAATCACCAATCCCTATTCCAAGCGGGCCAAGGCGTCGCTGTCCTGTTTCCGGCGCTGTCGGATGAAGCTGCTGACCACCGGCACCAGCACCCGCAACAACATCTCTGAGTTTGCCCCGCAGCTGGAGCTCATGTACAACAACTCTGTGAACATGGTTTCCTGGTGCCGGAATGTCTATTCCTATGATCAGGACGACGAAATCATACGTAGCAGGCCCAACCGATATTATGGCTTCCCCATCCCGGCCTATAAAAAGGGCTACTCGCTATTCTCCGCCAGTCATCTGCCGGAGAAGCCCACCGTCTTTGGCATGGGCCAGCGCACCCAGGACATCTACAACGCGGACGAGCTGAACCGCATCCTGGCAAAAACGGTCATCACCCGCACCTTTGAGGAGGTGACGGGGAAGGAGATCCGGCGCATCCACCAGATTCCTCTGCCCATGACAGGCGAGGAAAAGGAGGTATACGCTGTGGTGATGAAGGAGTTCAGCCGGATACAGTGGGAGTATTTCTCCTCCACCGGGGACAGCCGGAAGGACGCCATGCTCAAGCTGATGCAGCAGATCACGCTGATGCTCCGTGTGGCGGCCGCCCCATGTATCATGAAAGAGTATACGGGCGGCACACCGCTGAAAGTTATTGCGGCGGTGGAAATGGCGGCCCAATGGCCGGATGAAAATGTGGTGGTCGGCGTCCGGCACAAGGATATTTTGGACGCCTATGCCGCGGCATTCCGGCAATATCTTCCGGATCGCCAGCTGTTTATCGTCACCGGCACCAGCAAGACCTTCGCGCAGCGCCGGGCATTGCGGAAAACGCTGCGGGACAGCCGGAACGGGATCCTCTTGTGTACCCAGCAAAGCCTCCCGTCCAGCGTGAATTTCGAGTATGTCAACAAAATTTTGATTCCCGAGATGCACTTTAACAATTCGGGAATGAGCCAGTTTTATATGCGATTCATTCGTTTTACGTCAACGGAGTACAAGGATATCTATTTTCTCAACTACACCGGCAGTCTGGAATCCAACCTGCTGCAAATGGTGATGGCCAAGGAAAAGATCAACCTGTTTATGAAGGGGCAGGATACGGACCTGGATCAGATCCATGAGAAATTTGGCGTGGATTATGACCTGCTGGCTCTGCTCATGGAAAAGGGGGTCGATAAGGATGGCCGCTTCGAGATTCGTTGGGGCGAGCAGATGATCGCGTGACGCAGACGGCGGTGGAATACCATCGCTGTGATAATTCAGAGAGGGCGGCTGTATTTCAGCCGTCCTCCCGCATTTTGGAGGTTAAACATGAGTTACATTTATGAATTGCTCCAGGCCCCGGCCCCAGCGGATGAATGGACCACGGAGTATGATTTCAATGAAAGCCCCAGCGCGTTTCCTATCGCCGATTGGGTCAACGCGGCGGAGGACCGGGAGACTGTGATCGCCCGTTTCGGTGCATGGCTGGAGGAGAACCGGCTGGGCTTTCTGAATAGCGAGATGTTTATTATTGACAAGGAAGCCGCCAACCGTCACTTTGAGGGCCGGTTCACGGCGTTCCAGCAGGCTATGACGGCATTGCAGACGCTGAACGAAACCCAGTTTGTCCACGACCATGACTGGGTACAGGCTTTGATCGACAAGCTGGGTGAGGCGTTCACCTCAAAATATGGGGACTACGTTCTGCTGGGCGATGATATGACGCCCACGCCCCTGGATGAATTTTTACGCAAGGCTCAGCCCGGGCAGCGCTATTTCTTTGGCGCTGTATTCCGCTATAAATAGGAGGAACACACAATGAATTTCCATGACACAAAAATGGGGCACAGCTTTTTTGAGCGCCAGCTGCCCCAGCTGATCCGTTCTATTGACGCCCTTGCCGCCGCGCTGGGGAAACCGGTGCAGCCGGTGGTCCTGCCGGTGGAGGCCGACCCGGAGTTTCTCTCCAAGCTCTATTTGGGCGAGTATGAGTCCGCGCCCTTCCAGCAAACCCCGGAGGGGGCGGAGCTTACCCGGGCTGTCAACAAGGCCCACGAGGAGTTGGAAGCCTTGCTGCCCGAAAGCTGCCATGAGAAGCTGATGCAGTACCAGGACGCCCTGACCATGCGGGAGGGCGTCGATTTGCAGAGGGCCTATGAGTCTGGTTACCGCACCGCCGTGCAGATGATCGTGGCAGGGCTGTCTCGGCCTGTGTCCCGGCAAACGAGAGCCGAAGAGGCAGGCGTTTGCCCCATCTGCGGGGATGAGCTGGACTACGAGGACGATATCCACACAGACGATGGAGGCTTTTATCCTTGGAAGTGCATCAACTGCAAAGCCACCGGGAAAGAGGGCTACGACAAGGTGTTCGACCAGCATTATGATGTGGAGGACAAAGACGGGAACCCATTCCATGCCCCCGCAGAATAATCTTCATGAAATAATTTGACATGCCGTGCCGGGGTTTATGGGCGCATTCCCATAAACCCCGGCACGGCGGAAAGATGAGGTGTATTTTTATGGATGAGAATATGGGAAACGATACGTTGAATCTGCCCCAGGAGGAGTATGAACCTGTGGTGTCCCAACCTGTAAATATGAGTATGCTGGAGGCCGAAATCACGATCTGCGCATTTGACATTGGAGAGGATCATGTATTCAAGACCTGCTACGGCGATATTTGCAAAACAGTCAACGCATTGCGGGACTATTCCAGAATATTGGAGATGTCCTGTGAAACCTGGGACCTCCAAGGCTATCACAAAACTTTGTATGAACTCCATGCACAAAAGCTGCGGGAAATTGCGGGCAAGCTCCAGGCTGGGATTGGGTATGACTACGATGCCGCTGTGGGGAAATGCAAAAAACGGCTTGCGAAGAAAAACCGCGATGATGACCCGGGCGGTGAGGCCCTGGCTATGTCCTATATCAAGAGCCAGCGGATGGCGGCAAAAGAGAAAGAGGCCGCCGCGAAAAAAGCAGAGGCCGGTTTGCCCGTGGCAGCTCATACTGACCCGGATGACCCTTGTGTCAACGCCAATTTGAAATTGTAAGAAAACGCCGAAGAAATTTTGTAGTTT